>JBBSQG010000521.1:0-2162 GCA_038258125.1 Solirubrobacterales bacterium | reverse complement strand
GCTGACCCCCGCGTGTTCGGCCTGGCGCAAGCCGCGGCGTATGCGCACCCCTCCCTCTAAGCCGGTCGGGTGCAGCACGCCGAAGCGGTAGCTCTCGCGCACGCCGCGGGCTTTGGCGCCGGCGGCGACGGCCTCGCCGGCGAGCGCGTTCTGGATCGAGCCGTCGACCGCGTAGGAGTGGCAGACGCGCAGCGGGCGGCGCAGCTCGCGGACCGTG
This sequence comes from Solirubrobacterales bacterium, assembly GCA_038258125.1. Classification (GTDB taxonomy): domain Bacteria; phylum Actinomycetota; class Thermoleophilia; order Solirubrobacterales; family Solirubrobacteraceae; genus CADCVQ01. The sequence goes on along the minus strand of JBBSQG010000521.1, from coordinate 1,945 downwards.
ATCTTGATGCACATGTCCCCGCTCTGGCGCGCGGGCGCGCCCGCGAGGATCGAGCTTGCCGCCTCGGCGACCGCGGCCGCGGCGGCGATCGCCAGCGGCGACGCGCCCGTCGGCAGGCCGACGTCGCTCTCGTCGGCGAGCTGCGTCACGCCGCTGCGCAGGTGCCCGGTGTCGAGGTCCCTGGCCGTGACGCGCAGCGGGAAGCTCGGCGGCAGCGCGCCGATCGTGCCCGCGACGGCGTTGGGCCCATCGGAGGAGATCGTGCCGATGTCGTTGCCCGGCGAGCCGAGCTTGTAGGTCGAGACGTCGGGCAACGCGAGCGGGTTGCTGACGACGGTGTGGATGTAGGCGTCCTGGAGAAACAGCGAGCGGCGCCCGGCACCGTCCATCGGATGGCCGAAGGCCCAGACCCGGTTCTCGTCGGTGTAGGTGACTGTGCCGATCGCGCCGAGCACGACGTCTCCCGAGGACAGGCCGACCGAGACCGACGAGCCGGGCGCGAGCGTCTGCGGCAGGAAGTCGGCGCTGGAGCCGGAGACCGGCGATGCGATCAGCCGGCGCCCGGCCCGGCGCGCCGCACGCTCGAACGCTCGGCCCAGTGACGGACTCAGCCCGCCGATCGTCAGCGGTCCGGCGAGGCTGCGGGCGCCGATCACCCGCGTGGCGGCAGGCGGCAGCGGCGGTTGCGCGAGGACGGACTCGATCGGCGTGGCGAGGGCGACGAGCCCGCCGTACTCGCCGATCGTCTCGGAGATCGCGCCGATGTTGCGCACGACGCCGTCAGCGCCGGGACAGAGGATCGGCGAGCCCGAGAAGCCGGGGCCGAGCCCCGTGGCGTCGACGGCGGAGCCGGACACGCGCACGATGATCCGCGCCGCCCCCGCCCGTCCGCGATCAACGATGTCGATGACCTCCACGTCAAACGACGAGATCGCCAGACCGCGCACGACGCTCAGCGCGGTGCAGTGCATGCCGGGCTGCACCTCGGCGAGCGGCATGATCGGATCGGACGCGCGAGCGGAGACCGGCACCACGAGCGCGGCCGCAAGCGCGGCGAGACGCAGGCTGCGCATCCGGCGATCAAGCTAGCAGCCGCGGTGTCAATACCATCGCGGACCATGAGCCCCGGAGCACTGCCCGTGACCGCCGCGCTGGCATGGGACGGCCACCGGCTGGCGCTGCTCGATCAGACGCGGCTGCCCGCCGAGGAGGCCTGGATCGAGCTCGCGGGCGCCGACGACACCGCCGCCGCGATCGCCCGCCTGGCCGTGCGCGGGGCGCCGAACATCGGCATCGCGGCGGGTTACGGCATGGCGATGGCGATCGCCGCCGCGCCCGGCGACGACGAGCTGCGGGCTGCCGCCAGCACGCTGCGCGACGCCCGACCGACCGCCGTCAACCTCGCCTGGGCGGTCGATCGCGTGCTGGCCGCCGCGCTCGCTGTCGGATCCCGCGAGCGCGCCGCCGTCGCGCGCCGCGAGGCCGAGACGATCCACGCCGCCGAGGACGCCGCCAGCGCGGCGATCGCGCTGCTCGGCGCCGACCTGCTCGCCGGCTCGCGGCGGATCCTCACGCACTGCAACACGGGCGCGCTCGCGTGCGGCGGGACGGGCTCGGCGCTCGCGGTCGCCATCGAGCTCGCCGAGCGCGACGACATCACGGTCCTCGCCTGCGAGACGCGCCCGCTGCTGCAGGGGGCGCGGCTGACGATCTGGGAGCTGCGGCGTGCCGGGATCGCCCATGAGCTGCTCGTCGACGGCGCCGCCGCCGGCCTCATCCGCCGTGGCGAGGTCGACGCGGTCATCGTCGGCTGCGACCGAGTGGCCGCCAACGGCGACGTCGCCAACAAGGTCGGCACCTACGCGCACGCGCTCGCCGCGCACGCGGCCGGGATCCCCTTCGTCGTGGCCGGTCCGACGTCGACGATCGACGCCGCGATCGCCAG
>JBBSQG010000520.1:0-2181 GCA_038258125.1 Solirubrobacterales bacterium | reverse complement strand
GAAGTGCCGCGAGTCGGTGTTCGCGTTCCTGGAGGACTGGAACGCGCTGACCGAGCGGAACGGGTTCTGGCTCGATCTCGAGCATGCGTAACGGACGCTGGACTCGACCTACAACGAGACGGTCTCGTGGGCGCTGACGCAGATCGCCGACAAGGACATGCTCTACGAGGGCCACAAGGTCGTTCCCTATTGCCCGCGCTGCGGTACGGCCCTGTCGAGCCACGAGGTCGCGCTCGGCTACCAGGACGTCGAGGATCCGTCGGTCTACGTGCGCTTGAAGGTCAAGCGCGACGGTGGTCCGCTGCAGGCCGGCGACGAGCTGCTGATCTGGACGACGACGCCCTGGACGCTCGTCTGCAACGCCGCCGTCGCCGTCGATCCCGAGCTCGTCTATGTGCGCGCCAAGACCGGCAAGCTCGACGCACCGGTCGTGCTCGCCGAAGCGCTGATCGAGAAGGTCCTCGGCGACCCCGCGAACGTTCAGATCCTCGAGCGCTTCCCGGGCGCCGCGATCGACGGCGTGTCCTACGAGCCGCCGTTTGGCTACCTGAGCGCCGACGCCTACGGCGAGCGCGGCCACACGGTCCTGCTGGCCGACTTCGTCACCGCCGAGGACGGCACCGGCCTTGTCCACACGGCGATCGCCTTCGGCGAGGATGACTTCAAGCTCGGCATGCAGTACGGCCTGACCGTCGTCAACCCGGTCAAGCTCGACGGTACCTACGACGAGCGCATCGGCCGCTACGCCGGGCGCTTCGTCAAGGACGCCGAAGTGGACCTGAGCGCCGCCCTGCTGGCGCGCGGCCGGCTGCTGCGCGCCGAGCGCTACGAGCACTCCTACCCGCACTGCTGGCGCTGCTCGACGCCGCTGCTCTACTACGCCAAGCCGTCGTGGTACATCGCCACGTCGCGGATCCGCGAAGAGCTGCTGGCCGCCAACGAGCAGATCGAGTGGCATCCCGAGCACATCAAGCAGGGCCGCTTCGGACGCTGGCTGGAGAACAACGTCGACTGGGCGCTGTCGCGCGAGCGCTACTGGGGCACCCCGCTACCGGTCTGGCGCTGCGAGAACGAGCACGTCACGGTGATCGGGTCCTTCGCCGACCTTCAGGAACGCTCCGGCGTGCTGCTGGAGGATCCCCACCGTCCGCACTGCGACGAGGTCACCTTCCCCTGTGAGCAGTGCGGCGAGACCGCCACGCGCGTGCCCGAGGTGATCGACGTCTGGTTTGACTCGGGCGCGATGCCCTTCGCTCAGCGCCACGAGCCGTTCGCCGGCGAGCTGGGGACCGAGCAGACCTACCCGGCCGACTTCATCTGCGAGGCGCTGGATCAGACGCGCGGCTGGTTCTACTCGCTGCTCGCCGTCTCGACGCTGCTGCGGGGCCCGGAGGTCCCCTACCGCAACGTCGTCTGCCTCGGCCTGATCCTCGACGGCGAGGGCCAGAAGATGTCCAAGTCCAAGGGCAACGTCGTCGGCCCGAACGAGATCATCGACCGCTTCGGAGCCGACGCGCTGCGCTGGTACTTCTTCACCTCCAAGCAGCCGTGGGACGGCTACCTCTTCTCGCCCGAGGCGATCGGCGACGGCGTGCGGCTGTTCCTGCGCCAGCTGTGGAACACGTACCGCGTCTCGACGATGTACGAGCCGGCGACGGGTGCGGACGCGGCTGCCGGGGGCGCCGAAACCGACCTTGATCATTGGATCCGCTCGCGCCTGAGCGCGACGGTCGAGCTCGTCACCGATCGCCTGGAGAACTACGACGCGACCACGGGCGGGCGGGCGATCGCCGATTTCGTCGACGACCTCTCCAACTGGTATGTGCGCCGCTCGCGGCCGCGCTTCTGGGAGGGCGACCCGGTCGCGGTGGAGACGCTGCGCCACAGCCTCGTCGTCGTCGCCCAGCTGCTCGCGCCTTACACGCCGTTCGTCGCCGACGAGATCTACGACAACCTCGACGGGTCAGAGCCGAGTGTGCACCTCACCGACTGGCCCGAACCCGGCCCCGCCCACCCGCGCGACGAGGCGCTCGAGTCGGCGATGACGATCGCGCGCGAGACCGTGCGCCTCGGGCTCGGCGCGCGCGGGGCGGCGACGATGAAGGTGCGCCCGCCGCGGGCCGGGGGTGTGGTAGTGGCCGGCCGGCGCGGGCGCGCGGGGGGGCCGCGCCACGCCCGGAT
>JBBSQG010000519.1:0-2181 GCA_038258125.1 Solirubrobacterales bacterium | reverse complement strand
GTCGTCTTCCGCGCCCAGGTGCTGAGGGCCGGGGCGGGGACCGAGGAGATGCAGCGCATCGCCGCCGCGGTCCAGGAGGGCGCGAGCGCGTACCTGCGCCGCCAGTTCAAGACCCTGTCGGTCTTCGTGGTGATCGCCGCGATCATCCTGTTCTTCCTCCCCGGCGACCTCGAGGTCCGCACGGGGCGCCTGATCTTCTTCGTCGTGGGGGCGCTGTTCTCCGCCTCGATCGGCTACCTGGGCATGAGCCTCGCCGTCCGCGCCAACGTCCGCGTCGCCGCTGCCGCCCGTGAGGTCGGCGGCCGCGTCGAGGGCGCCCGCCTCGCCATCCGCACCGGCGGCACCGTGGGCATGATCACCGTGGGCCTCGGCCTGCTGGCCGCCGCCGCCGTCGTCATCATCTACCGCGAGAGCGCGCCGCGCGTGCTCGAGGGCTTCGGCTTCGGCGCGGCCCTCCTCGCGATGTTCATGCGCGTCGGCGGTGGCATCTTCACCAAGGCCGCCGACGTCGGCGCCGACCTCGTCGGCAAGGTCGAGCAGGGCATCCCCGAGGACGACCCCCGCAACGCCGCCACCATCGCCGACAACGTCGGGGACAACGTGGGCGACTGCGCCGGCATGGCCGCGGACCTCTTCGAGTCCTACGCCGTGACCCTGGTCGCCGCCCTCATCCTCGGCAGCGCCGCCTTCGGCGTCCAGGGCGTCGTCCTGCCGCTCGTCATCCCGGCGATCGGCGCGCTGACCGCCATCCTCGGGATCCTCGTCGTGCGCGTCCGCGAGGGGGAGCCCGGGCTCGCCGCCATCTACCGCGGCTTCGTCATCTCCGCGGTGGTGGCCGGCATCGCCTCCATCGTCGCGATCTTCGTCTACCTGCCGGCCACGTGGGCCGAGCTGGCCGCGCCATCCCCGGAGATCGTCGCGATGGCCTCGGCCCAGACGCCGATCGCCATCAACGACCCGCGGGTCGCCGTCGCAGGCGCCGTGGTCGTCGGGATCATCCTCGGCATCGCCATCCTGGCCCTGACCGGCCACTACACCGACACGGCCAAGAAGCCCACGCGCGACGTCGCCGCGACCTCGCGCACGGGCGCAGCCACCGTCGTCCTCTCCGGCATCGGGCTCGGCCTCGAGTCGGCCGTCGGCGCCGTGGTCATCCTCGCGATGGGCGTCCTCGCGACGTTCTTCCTGGCCAACGGCGTCGCCAGCCTCGCGCTGTTCCTCGTCGCCATGGCCGGCACCGGCCTGCTCACCACCGTCGGCGTGGTGGTCGCGATGGACACCTTCGGGCCCGTCAGCGACAACGCGCAGGGCATCGCCGAGATGTCCGGCGACGTCGACGAGGAGGGCGCCGCGACGCTCACCGACCTCGACGCGGTGGGCAACACCACCAAGGCCATCACCAAGGGCATCGCCATCGGCACGGCCGTCCTCGCCGCGGTGGCCCTGTTCGGGTCCTACCTCGGTGAGGCCCAGCGCGGCGTCGAGGAGGCCATCGCGACCCTCGACCCCACCGGGCCGCAGCCGGTCTTCTCCACGGCGACGATCAACTCGTTCGTGCAGTACGAGATCACGCAGCCCTACGTCCTTGTGGGCCTGCTCCTCGGCGCGGCGACGGTCTTCCTGTTCTCCTCGCTCTGCATCAACGCCGTGACCCGCGCGGCCGGGGCGATCGTCGTCGAGGTGCGCCGCCAGTTCCGTGAGCACCCGGGGATCATGGACCGCACCGAGACCCCCGAGTACGGGCGCGTGGTGGACATCTGCACCCGCGACTCCCTCCGCGAGCTGGCCGCTCCCGGTCTGCTGGCGATCCTCGCGCCCGTGGTGGTCGGCTTCGGCATCGGCACCACGGCCCTCGCCGGCTTCCTCGGCGGCGTCATCGCCACCGGCGCGGTCATGGGCGTCTTCCTCGCCAACTCGGGCGGCTCCTGGGACAACGCGAAGAAGATCGTCGAGGACGGCGCGCACGGCGGCAAGGGATCGTCAGCCCACGAGGCGACGATCATCGGCGACACCGTCGGCGACCCCTTCAAGGACACCGCCGGACCGGCCATCAACCCGCTCGTCAAGGTCATCAACCTCGTCGCGATCCTCATCGTGCCGGCGATCGCCACGCTCACCATCGGTGGCGACGCCAACCTGACGCTGCGCTACACCATCGCGGCGCTTGCGCTGCTGGTCATC
>JBBSQG010000518.1:0-2196 GCA_038258125.1 Solirubrobacterales bacterium | reverse complement strand
CGCTGCTGGAGGCGATGGGCGACGAGTTCGACCCGACGCAGTACGAGTTCGTCAACACGTCGATGAAGAAGCGCGACACGACCGAGCTCGTCGACCAGCTCGTGCAGACCTACGGCGCGACGACGATCTCGCAGGTGCTCGACGCCTTCAAGGACCTCGGCTTCGAGTTCTCCACGAAGGCCGGCATCACGATCTCCAAGAACGACGTCGTGATCCCGCCCAGCAAGGGCGAGATCGTGAAGTCCTACGAGGACAAGGTCGCGGAGCTGACCAGCCAGTACGACATGGGGCTGATCACGCAGGAGGAGCGCCACGAGGCGGTCGTCGAGCAGTGGAACGCCTGCACCGAAGAGGTCGCGGAGGCGATGGTCCAGAACCTCGACGTCCTGAACCCGATCTTCATGATGGCCAACTCGGGTGCCCGCGGATCGTTCAAGCAGATCCGCCAGCTGGCCGGGATGCGCGGCCTCATGGCCAACCCGAAGGGCGAGATCATCGAGCGTCCCGTGAAGGCGAACTTCATGGAGGGCCTCGACGTCCTGGAGTACTTCACCTCCACCCACGGCGCGCGCAAGGGACTGGCCGACACGGCCCTGCGCACGGCGGACTCCGGCTACCTGACGCGCCGTCTGGTCGACGTCGCCCAGGACGTCATCATCCGCGAGCCCGACTGCGGGACCGAGGACTCGATCGAGCTCGCCTTCCTCAAGGACGACGGCTCGATCAACGACAACCTGCTCGGGCGCTTCGCGGCGGCCAAGATCGCGACCAAGCGCGGCCGGGTCATCGTCGAGAAGGGCGGCGAGATCGACCGTCCCGAGATCGCCGACATCAAGGAGAGCCTCGACCAGCTCAAGACCGACAACCACGGCGTCGTGAAGATCGCCGTGCGCTCGGTGCTGAAGTGCGAGGCCCAGAGCGGCGTGTGCCAGGCCTGCTACGGCCGCTCGCTGGCGTCGGGCCAGACCGCCCAGATCGGCGACGCGGTCGGCATCATCGCCGCGCAGTCGATCGGCGAGCCCGGCACGCAGCTGACGATGCGGACCTTCCACACCGGCGGCGTCGCCGGCGCGGACATCACGCACGGCCTGCCGCGTGTCGTCGAGCTCTTCGAGGCCCGCAAGCCGAAGGGCCTGGCGAAGATCGCCGAGCAGGACGGCGTCATCAGCCTCGAGGAGACCGACAAGGCGCTGACCGTCGTCATCACCGACGACGCCGGTGAGGAGCACCGCCACACGTTCCCGCGCCGCACGCGCGTGTTCGTGGAGACGGGCCAGCGCGTCGAGGCCGGCACGCAGCTCAACGAGGGGTCGCTGTACCCGCACGAGCTGCTGGCGATCCGCGGCCGCACGGAGACCGAGCAGTACCTCGTCAAGGAGGTGCAGGAGGTCTACGTGTCCCAGGGCGTGGACATCAACGACAAGCACATCGAGCTGATCGCGCGCCAGATGCTCAAGAAGGTCCGCGTCGATCAGAAGGGCGACACGGAGTACCTCCCGGGGCAGTTCGTCGACCGCTTCGAGTTCGCGAAGATCAACGACGCCGTCATCGCCAAGGGCGGCGAGGCCGCGCAGTTCGAGGACATCATCCTCGGCATCACGAAGGCCTCGCTGAACACGGACTCGTTCCTGTCGGCGGCCTCCTTCCAGGAGACGACGAAGGTCCTCACCGATGCGGCGCTCGAGGGCAAGATCGATCGCCTCAACGGCCTCAAGGAGAACGTCATCATCGGCAAGCTGATCCCGGCTGCGACCGGTCTGAAGCGCTACCGGCGCATCGAGATCGAGCCCTCCGAGCCGCTGCCGCGGGCGATGGATGACGTCGGCCTGCTCGACCAGGACGAGATCGCCGCCGAGCTCGGGCTCGGCGACGGCGACGTCCTGGGCGGCTTCGGCTCCGCTTTCAACGAGGACATCGCCTCGCTGGAGGAGATCGGCACGGGCGGTGGCGACACCGGCTTCGCCGAGGAGCTCGCCGACCTGGACGTCCCCGAGAGCTGAGCCGGCGGGGCGGCGCGCCGGGCGGGCCCGGGGGGCGGCGTGGGACGCCCCGGGGGCGCGGCCCCGCCGCCGCGCCTCGGCCTGGCGAGCGCGCTCGCGCCGGCGGCGGTCGGCGACGACCCGGGCGCGGGCCCGCGCGGCGTCGACGGCGGTCGTGACGGCGATCGCGGCCGAGATCCCGCGCGCCGGGGTGGGG
>JBBSQG010000517.1:0-2196 GCA_038258125.1 Solirubrobacterales bacterium | reverse complement strand
CGCTCGAGGGCTGGCGGCGGCGCGGGCTGATCCGGCGGGGGGAAGAGGTCGTCGCCGCGTTCCTGCAGGAACAGATTTGATCCGTGAGGCGGCGGGCGCCTAGAACGCCGATCAGTTTAACTGATGGGAAAGATCAGTTCTTTCTATGGGCACGAGCGTGCGAGGTGTGATCTCATGCGTGCACGGGCCGAGGGCCCGAGGAGGCATGCCGATGACGATCGCGCGCTGGACACCGCCGGTGGCACCGACGAGGCAAGAGCAGTTCCTGCTGAAGCGGCTGGACCGTGTTCGGAAGCTGCTCGGGTTTTTGCGTCTGCATCGACACGAGCTGTTCGATGGGGCGTTTCAAGAGGAACTGGCCACGATGTACCGGTCCACGGGCGCCGGGAAAGCGGCGCGGCCGCCGGCGCTGATGGCCATGGCGATGCTGGTGCAGGGCTACCTGGGTATGTCCGACGCCGAGATGGTTGAGCTGACCGTCGTGGACCTGCGGGTCCAGATGGTGTTGGGGTGTCTGGGCGCCGAGGCGCCGCCGTTTTCGCAAGGCGCGTTGCAGGAGTTTCGCGAACGGCTGATCGCCGCCGACCTGGATCGGCGCCTGCTCGAACGCACCGTCGACCTGGCGAAGCGCAGCCAGGCGTTTGACTATCGCAAACTGCCCACGACGTTGCGCGTGGCGATTGATTCCAGCCCATTGGAGGGCGCGGGACGGGTCGAGGACACGTTCAACTTGCTGGCGCACGCGGCCCGCAACGTGGTCCAGTGCGCCGCCAGTCTGCTCGGGTGGTCCCACGCGCAGGTGTGCACGGAGGCGGGCATTCCCCTGCTCAACGCCTCGAGTCTCAAGCGGGCGCTCGACATCGACTGGAACGATGCCGGCGAGAAGGCCACGGCGATCCAGACGTTCGCGCGGCAACTCGACGCCCTGCAGTCGTGGATCACGCACCGACTGCCCGAGGAAGCCGCCAAGCTGCCGCTGAAGGCGCAGGTCGACACCCTCGTGCAGATGCGTACGCAGGATCTGGAGCCGGATCCCAAGGGCGGGGCGTTGCGCATTCGAGAGGGGGTCGCGGCCGATCGACGTGTGTCGATCGCGGACCCGGAGATGCGTCACGGCCGCAAGACGAAAAGCAAGCGGTTCAATGGCTTCAAGCGCCACCTCGCCACGGACGTCGATCGGGGCCTGATTCTGGCGTGCGCGATCACGCCCGCGAATCGGCCCGAGGCGGAGGCGACCCCGTCCTTGACGACCGACCTGGCGCGGCAGGGACTCGAGGTCGGCCAGCTGCTGATCGATCGCGGGTACATCAACAGCACACTCGTGGACGAGGTGCTTCGCCGGCGCGGGCAGATCGTGTGCAAACCCTGGACGTCGCACAACGGCGGTCAGTTCCCCAAGTCGGCCTTCCGGCTCAATCTCCGCGACCGTACCATCGAATGCCCCGCGGGACAGGTGCAACGCTTTTCCCTCGGCACGGTCGTCGAATTCGATTCCGATGTGTGCGACCGCTGTTCGGTTCGCTCGCAGTGCACCACCGCCGCGTTCGGCCATGGCCGCTCGGTCGCCATTGCCGAGAACGAGCCGCTGCAGCACAGACTCCGCAGGGAGATTCAGACGCCCGCGGGACGCCAGGCCCTGCGCGCGCGCACGATGATCGAGCACAAACTCGCCCACATCTCGCAACGGCAAGGCAACGACGCACGGTACGTCGGGGTCCGCAAGAACACCTTCGATCTCCGCCGCGCGAGCGCGATCCAAAACCTGGAGACCCTCCATCTGGCAGAAGTCCAGTCCGGTAAAGCTGCGTGATGAAATCACTTATTAACCGTTCGGCGTTCTAGGATCAGATGACCCTCCGCCTCCCTCGGGCACACAGGTGCGGCCACCGCTGCGAGCGGACGTCGACAGGCTGGGCTCGCGACACGAGGTGAAATGATGCTCACGACGATTACTCGGACTGACTCCTAGCAGATCGGCGCGCTGCAGCGGACGCATGGCCTGGAAGACTTTCGCTTTCTCGCTGTGCACGGCTCCAAAACCCTGAAAGGCCGGCGGCTCCATCGCGAGCAGCGCGACGACTTGGAAGAGGTGGTTCTGGATCACGTCACGGAGACAGCCGGCCGTCTCGTAGAATGCGCCGCGGTGCTTCACGCCGAAATCCTCGGAGAGCGTGATCTGCACGCTGGCCACGTAGT
>JBBSQG010000516.1:0-2196 GCA_038258125.1 Solirubrobacterales bacterium | reverse complement strand
TTAGAGGCCGTATTGCCCGCCGTTTTGGCGCCGTTACTCAGGAGACCCCGCTCGGCGCGCATCGTCCGATCGACGTCGGCGTCCTCGTCTGCCATCCGCGTCGAAACGTATCCGCCGCCGTCTGTTCGGTGAGGTCAGCCCACCCGGTACCGCTGCCCCTCCTCGTCCTATGCGGAAGCGCGCACAACTCCGCTGTCGCGGGCGAGCGCTCAGGCTGGGCCCTTGCGCTCAGCGAGCCGCAGCGGATTGGATACGTTTGATCTGATGCCGTGGAGCAGCTCGAAACGGCAGTACGCGTGGCGGCGATACTGGACCGCTCCCGGTCAGAACATCGACGATGGGTTCTTCCCGGACGAGTCGTCGTGGATCTTTGCGCGGAGCACCGAGTCTTACCATCTGGCTCACCTTGTCGAAGACCCGTGCCTGGTGCTGCTGGGAGAGCCCGGCCTAGGGAAGTCCCACGCAATCGACGACGCGGTCGCCCAGATGCGCCGAACCGGTCACCTGGTCCATACCGTCGACCTCGGCGCCTATGACGACGGGCCGTCGCTGATCGGCGCGATCGTTAGCTCGCCTACTTGGCGTCTATGGCGTGAGAGCGACGAGCCACTCCTTCTCTTCCTAGACGGCCTTGACGAAGCACTGCTGCACGTGAAGGCAATCCACAAGCGCCTCATCGCTGGAGTTCCCCCGCTTTGGTGGACATCTAACGGCTGAGCGATTTGCTTGGTCGGGAAGGATGTCTATCGATGCCGAAGACCCCGCCGTATTCCAAGGAGTTCAAACGCGAGGCCGTGGCGCTGCTGCGCACGAGCGGCCGGCCGGTGCCGCAGCTTGCCAAGGAGCTGGGCGTGTCGCAGGGCTCGCTGCGCAACTGGGCGTCGCAGCGTGACGTCGACGATGGCAAGACCGAGGGGTTGAGCTCTCAGGAGCGTGAGGAGCTGCGCCGGCTGCGCCGTGAGGTCAAGGTTCTCGCGGAGGAGCGCCAGATCCTAAAAAAAGCCGCGGCCTTCTTCGCCTCGGAGAGCAGGACCCGGTGAAGGTCTTCGGGTTCGTGCTTGCGAGGAAGGCCGAACACTCGATCGCGTTGATGTGCCGGGTGCTGGAGGTGTCGCGCTCGGGCTATCACGCGTGGGCGGCCCGCGAGCCGTCGGCGCGGGCCGACGCCGATGCGGCGCTGAGCAGCCAGATCGCGGAGATCCACGCGGGCAGCCTGAAGACCTATGGGTCGCCCAGGGTGCATGCGGAGCTGCGCCTTGAGCACGACGCTCGCGTTGGGCGCAAGCGCGTCGAGCGGCTCATGCGCCTGGCCGGCCTGTCGGGCCTGCACAAGCGTCGGCGGGGCCGCACGACGATCCGTGTGCAGGGCGTCAGGACGGCCCCAGACCTCGTCGAGCGCGACTTCAACCCGACCGCCCCGGACCGGTTGTGGTGCGCGGATATCACGCAGATCCGCACCTGGGAGGGCTGGTTGTACGTGGCGTCGGTGATGGACTGCTACAGCCGGCGGATCGTCGGCTGGGCGATGGCTGACCACATGCGCACAGAGCTCGTCATCGAAGCGCTGGAGATGGCCGTCGCGCGCCGCCGGCCGCAGGGCCGGCCGATCCATCACTCCGATCAGGGCGGCCAGTACACGTCGCTGATCTTCACCCGGCGCTGTCGCAGCGTCGACATCGACATGTCGATGGGCAGCAAGGGCGACTGCTTTGACAACGCCGCGATGGAGAGCTTCCACGCGAGCCTGAAGAAAGATCTCATCCACCGCCGGTCCTGGCCGACCAAGGCCCAGGCGCGGACGGCGGTGTTCGCCTACATCGAGGGCTTCTACAACCGCCGCCGGCGGCACTCGCGGCTGGGGATGCTGTCGCCGGTCGACTATGAGGCCGCGATGACAGCGGCGGCCTGACCGCGCCCTCGCGCGCGCCCGCGCGCGCGAAAACTGCCTAAAACTGTGCATAACCCTTCGGGTTACGCACAGCACTACGATGACGACGCCAGTAACGTCTGATCTACCTCAACCAACCCCCTGTCCACCGAAGCGGGGGAGTTCCACGCCTGGTAAGCAGCCTGGTGATGTTCGGGCACATCGACGCGGCGCGATCACGCATAGATGTATCGGCCGGCGAGCGCCCGATCGCGTACTGGTGGGTGGACGGTTCGTTGGTCGATCTCACTCGCGGGAGCACTGCGGTA
>JBBSQG010000515.1:0-2200 GCA_038258125.1 Solirubrobacterales bacterium | reverse complement strand
TCGTGATCCTCGCCATCGACCAGGGCACGACCGGGACGACCTGCCTCGTCTTCGACGAATCCGCCCAGCCGGTCGGGCGCGCCTACCGCGAGTTTCAACAGCACTTCCCGCGCCCCGGCTGGGTCGAGCACGACGCCGCCGAGATCTGGGACGTGACCCGCGCCGTGGCCGGCGAGGCGCTCGAGGACTCGGGTGCCCGCCCCGGCGATCTGCAGGCGATCGGGATCACGAACCAGCGCGAGACGGTCTGCGTCTGGGATCCGCAGACCGGCGAGCCGCTGCACCACGCCCTCGTCTGGCAGGACCGCCGCACCGCCGCGCGCTGCGACGCGCTGCGCGAGGCCGGCCACGAGCACCTCGTGCGCCGCCACAGCGGCCTCGTGCTCGACCCGTACTTCAGCGCGACGAAGATCGAGTGGCTGCTGGAGAACGTCGACGGTCTGCGCGAGCAGGCCGAGTCCGGCCGCGCCGTGTTCGGGACGATCGACGCCTGGATCGTCTTCAAGCTCACCGGCGAGCACCGCACCGACGTGACGAACGCCTCGCGCACGATGCTCTACGACATTCACCGCGGCGATTGGGACGACGAGCTGCTGGCGCTCTTCGGCGACGTCCCACTGGCCGCGCTGCCCGAGGTGCTGCCGAGCATCGGCGAGTTCGGCACGCTGCGCGACGGCGCGCTCGGCGCCGGTCACGACGGCGTCCCGGTGAGCGGGATCGCCGGCGATCAGCAGGCCGCGCTGTACGGACAGGGCTGCCTCGAGCCCGGCCTCGGCAAGAACACGTACGGGACGGGCTCCTTCGTATTGATGAACTCCGGTGAGGAGGTGCCGCTCGCGCCCGACGGCCTGCTGGCGACGATCGCCTGGGGGATCAACGAACGCACGACGTACGCGCTGGAGGCCGCGATCTTCGTCACCGGCGCCGCCGTGCAGTGGCTGCGCGACGGCCTCGGGATCATCGAGGCGGCGGCCGAGACCGAGGAGCTGGCGCGCTCGCTGGACTCAAACGACGGCGTCTACTTCGTTCCTGCCCTTACGGGCCTCGGCTCGCCGCACTGGGATCCGTATGCGCGCGGGACGATCGTCGGCCTCACCCGCGGCAGCACACGCGCCCACATCGCGCGCGCCACGCTGGAGGCGATCGCCTTTCAGACCGTCGACGCCGTGCGGGCGATGGAAGACGCCTCCGGCCGTGAGCTCCAAGAGCTGCGCGCCGACGGAGGCGCGACCGTCAACCGCTGGCTGATGCAGTTTCAGGCCGACGTGCTCGGCGTCCCGATCGCGGTTGCCGAGCTCGCGGAGACGACGGCGCTCGGCGCGGCGCTGCTGGCCGGCGTCGCCGTCGGCGCCTGGACGCAGGACGACGTCGCCTCGCGCGACGGCGAACGCGCCCGCTACGAGCCGCAGATGGGCGCCGACGAACGCGAGGCGCTGATCTCGCAGTGGCGGCGTGCCGTAGAACGTGCTGGTGATTGGGCGCGAGGGTAAGGTTCTGGCATGGCGAGGCTGAAGCGCAGCGAGCAGCTCGCGGCGATGGGCAGCGGCGGCCGCGACGAGCGTCCCGCCGAGGACTTCGCCGCCTTCCACGAGCGCTCGCGCACGCAGGAGCCGGACTTCGCCTACGAGTGCGTGCGCGTGCTCACCGGCCTGTGGGCGCTGACGTTCTTCCGCACGCGCACGATCTCCAGCGAGACGGTCCCGCAGAGCGGCGGGGTCATCCTGGCGCCGAACCACGGCTCGTTCATGGACCACTTCTTCCTCGCCGCCTTCATCCGCCGCAAGGTCCAGTTCATGGCGAAGTCGCAGCTCTTCCAGCCGCCGTTGCAGTACGTCTACTCCCACGGCGGCGTGTTCCCGCTGCGGCGCGGTCATCGCGACGAGGAGGCGTTCATCACCGCCCGCGCGATCCTCGAGCGCGGCGGTGCGGTCGCGATGTACTGCGAGGGATCGCGCTCCAAGGACGGCAAGCTGTCGGCGCGGCCGAAGCCGGGCATCGGCAAGCTCGCGCTCCAGACCGGTGCGCCGATCGTCCCGGTGGCGATCTACGGCTCGGCGAAGGTGCGCAACTGGCGTCGCGGCGAATTCCCCAAGGTGACCGTCCAGTACGGCGACCCGATCCGCTGGGAACGCGTCGAGAACCCGACGCGCAACCAGCAGATGGCCGTCGCCGAGGAGATCTTCGGCGAGATCCGGGTGCT
>JBBSQG010000514.1:0-2206 GCA_038258125.1 Solirubrobacterales bacterium | reverse complement strand
GCGTCGACGCCCGCGAGGGCGTCCTGGCGACGGTGGCGCTGGAGGCGGGCGGCTACGACGCGGCGCTGCTGCAGCAGTCGCTCGAGCACACCGACGATCCGCTCGGCGACCTGCGCCGCGTGCGCGACGCCCTCGCGCCGGGGGCCACCGTCGCGATCTCCGTGCCGAACTTCGGCGGCTGGCAGGCCCGTCGCTTCGGCTCGCGCTGGTACCACCTCGACCTGCCCCGCCACCGCGTGCACTTCACCGCCGGCGCGCTGCAGGATGCGCTGCGCGAGGCCGGCTTCACGGACATCCGCACGGGCACCGCGACGAGCCTCGTCGGGCTGCCCGCGTCGCTGCAATACCGGGTCTGGGGACGCTGCCTGTTTCCCGACGGGATGAGGCTGCGCGTCGCCTCCGGCCTCTGCGTGCTCACGGTGCCGATCGCGCGGGTGGCGAACGCGATCGGCGGCGGCGACGTGCTCTACGCCACCGCCCGCGCACCCGCGGCCTGAAGCGCGACCTACCGCCCGCGCTCGCCGCGCCGCGCGATCGCCTCCTCGATCAGCCCGGCGACGACGACCGCCGGGCCGGGGTACGTGAACCGCTCGAGCTCCCGCGGCGCGTAGCCCGCGGCGATCGTGCCGTCGGCGACGGTGCGCAGCGCGGCGGCGATGCGCTCCTCGTCCAGCGGCGGCACGGTGACGCCGGTCGCGGTCAGCCGCACGATCCGCTGTGCCTCGTTGGCGTCGGCGAGCGCGAGGATCGGCCGGCCCGCGGCGAGGTACTCGAACAGCTTGCCGGTCGCCTCCGAGCTGTGCGAGCCGGTCAGCAGCACGAGCGCATCGGCCGAGCGCTGCAGCGCCAGAGCGGCGCGCCGCTCGAGCAGCCCGACGTGTCGCACCGACTCGCCGAGCTCGGCCTCGGCGAGCAGGCGCTGGTCCTCGACGGTCGTGCGCCCGGCGAGCACGAGCCGGACGCGCCGGTCCCGGCCGGGCTCGTCGTTGACGCGCCGCAACGCGCGCAGCAGCGGCCGCGGGTCGCGGCCGCGCGGGCCGCTCAGCGTGCCGGTATGCACGAGCGTCGCCCAGCCCGCGTCGGCGACCGCCGGGAGCATCGCGTCCTGCACGTCGGCCGCCAGCTCCGGGTCCCAGCCGTTGGGGACCCACTCCGCACGCGCGCCGAGCCGGCCGGCGAAGTCCTCGGCGATCGGACGCGTCGCCCCGAGCACGACGTCCGCGCCGCGCGCCACGGCCCGTTCCTGCCGGGCCTCGATCATCCGCTGCGGCCGCGTCGGCCAGGGCTCGGCCAGCGGCTCGAAGCGCCAGCCGTCGCGAAAGTCCGCGATCCAGGCCGGGCGGCGGCGCCCGAGCGCGAGCCCGAGCAGGTGCGTGCTGTCTGGCGGACCGCTCGTGACGAGGCAGTCGATCCGGCGCTCGCGCAGCAGGCGGCGCGTCGCGGCCAGCACCCCCGGCATCCAGCTGACGACGTGGCTGTCGGGTACGACGACGCGCGTCAGCAGGCGCGGCGCCGTCGTGTCGATCGTCGGTGTGCCGGGTGCCACCGGCGCCGGACGGCGCAGCAGCCGCCGCAACGTCCGCGCGTTCGCGAGGTCCCAGGTGCGCACGATCCCCGCGCCGTCTGCGCCCGGCAGCTCGCCGTGGACCGTGCTCGTGATGATCGTGACCTCGTGGCTCATGGCGCGCAGGTGACGCGCCATCGCCGCCCAGCGCGCACCGCCGACGGCGGTCGAGGGCGGATGGAAGTAGGTGACGACGAGGACCCGGCGGGGCGTCGTCATGCGGGGACGCGGTCGCGATCGAGCGCGGTCAGCCACAGCTCGAGGTTGAAGACGCGCCAGACGGCCTTCGGATCGCGCCAGCGCCCGCAGCGCACGTCGGCCTCCAGCGCCGCCCGGTCGTAGAGCGCGTGACCGCGCGCGCCCGGGTCCAGAACGACCTCCGCAACCCGCGCGATGACCGCCTCGTCGTGCATCCACGTCGCCTGCGGCGGTTCGAAGCCGACCTTGTCGCGCCGGTCGAGGACGATGTCGGGCACCGTGCCGCGGACGGCGTCGCGGAGGATCGCCTTGCGCACGCCGCCGCGATGGAGGAACTGTGGCGGCAGCGAGAACGCGAAGTTCGCGATGCGGCGATCGAGGAACGGTAACCGCGCCTCGCGGCTGTGGGCCATCGAGTCGCGGTCGGCGTAGCGCAGCAGCTCG
>JBBSQG010000513.1:0-2215 GCA_038258125.1 Solirubrobacterales bacterium | reverse complement strand
TCCGGGGCGAGCTGATCTGACCTGCGTCGAGCAGTGCGGCGCCCTCGGCGAGCGCCACCGCGGCGCTGGCGGCAGCGATCATCGCGCCGCATCCGGAGGCCTCGAAGCCCGCTGCGGTGACGCGGTCGCCGGCCACCGTCAGCGAGATCCGCACCAGATCGCCGCAGGCCGCGCCGCCGGCCGCGCCGTCATGGCCGTCGGCCAGCGCGCGCCCGCGACCGTGCGGATGGCGCAGGTGGTCCTCGAAGCGCTCGTCGGGCATCGCTGCGAGTCTAGATCGGTGCCCGCCGAATCCCTCGTCGTGCAGCGCTTCCGTGCCGCCCGCCGCGACCCCGCGCTCGCCGTGCTGGAGGGCCTGCACGCGCTCAAGCACGCGCTGCGCTTCGGCGCCGGCGTGATCGAGGCGATCACCGCCGACCTCGACGAGTTGCACGCGCTGGCCGGCGCGCTCGTGCCCGACCAGCTGGCGCGGATCCTCGCCCTCGTCGAGCCTGTCGCGCCGGAGGTCCTCGCTGCATGCGTGCCCGTGGCGCCGCCCACCGGCGTGCTGGCGATCGCGCTCCGCCCGGCGTTCACGCTCCAGGACCTGTTGAGCGACCCGCGGCCGGCGCCGATCGTCCTGCTCGAGGACCCCCGCCACCTCGGCAACCTCGGCGCCTGCGTGCGCGTCGCCGCCGCCGCCGACGCCGCCGGGCTGCTCACGGTCGCCGGCCACGACCCGTGGCATCCTGATGCGCTGCGCGGCGCCGCCGGGCTGCATTTCGCGCTGCCGGTCGCGCGCGTTCGCGCGCCGCCGGCATGCGATCGCCCGCTCGTGGCGGTCGACCCCGACGGCGATCCGCTCGTGCCCGGCGCGCTCGCCCCACGAGCGATCCTCGCGTTCGGGAGCGAGCGCCGCGGCCTCAGCGCCGAGCTGCTCGCGCGCGCCGACCAGCGGATTGCGATCCCGATGCGTGACGGGGTCTCGAGCCTGAACCTCGCGACGTCGGTCGCCGCGCTGCTGTTCGCCTGGCGCCTGGCGTGACCCGCCGTTCCGAAGTTCGCAACACTTTGTTACAAAGTCCGGGTACCCTCCCTCCCAGGCTAACCGCCAGCCAACTCGAGGAGGCCTGTCATGCGCAATCCGACCGCGATCCGCTACTTCGATCGCATCCTCGGGCTCCTGCAGCGCGCCGAGCTGAAGCGGATGCGCCGCTGGTCCTTCCTCGTGACGCTGCCGGCCGGCATCGCCATCGGCTCCCAGCTCGGCCTGCGCCCGAGTCCCGAGAACGGCCTGATGGTCGCCGCGCTGGTCATCGCGCTGGACGTCGCCGTGCTCGTCGCCGTCGCCACGCTCGGCGTCGGCCTGCTCGGCCGCGAGCGTCGCGACGTGCTGCTGGATCTGCTCATGCACCCCGTCGCGCGGCGAGCGATCACCGGCGAGCTGCGCGTGTTCGGCGTCTACCCGCGCGCGTTGCTGTGGCGCCTCGGCCGGCCACGCCGCGATCTGCTGCGGTTCGCCTACCACCGCGGCTTGTCCTACTCACGCTCAACCGACCGGTCCTGATCGAGCGCCCGCTCGGTGATCCCGTCGCCGTCCGGCGCCTGGCCGTCGCGGTCGACGACCCGGCCGGCCTCGTCGCCGCGATCGCGTCACCACCGCCGCCGCAGTCGCCCGCGCGACGGCGCGCGACGCGCTGGATTCCCGCGGTCGACGCGGTCGAGCTCGCGCTGAGCTGAACCCGCGCCGCCGAACCCCGTCGCCGCGAGCGCGTCGGCCGGGCAAGCCGACGCGCTCGCCGCGACGAGTGGTCAGGGCGCGGTCTCCTGCGCCGCGCCCTCGAACTGCCGGCGGGCGTTGGCCGCGTCGGACAGCGCGGCGGCGTCGCGCGCCTTGTCGATCGCGCCGACCGGAGCGAACGGCGACTGCGAGATCTGCGACGGCGGCTTGGCCGGGGTCTGCGAGCGCTCCGCCGGCGCCGGCTGCCGCGTGAGCAGCCATACGGCGACGAGCAGAGCACAGGCCACCACCACGACGAGGAACGGACGCGATGCCTGAGCCATGTCGACGATGTCGGCAGCGCCCCCGGCCGGCGCAACCCCAGCGCACCGCAATTCAGATATTTGTCCGGCGCGTGCGGACAGCGCTCCCGGACGTGGTAGGGGGGCGAGTTCACGCCGCTGAAGGCTCTGGATCCATATGCGATCACAATCCTTCATCGCCGCCGAGGTCGCC
>JBBSQG010000512.1:0-2237 GCA_038258125.1 Solirubrobacterales bacterium | reverse complement strand
TGCACTTCCACATCCTGCGCCGCCGCAAGGAGGGCGTGGAGGACTGGATCGACAAGTGCAACGACAAGATCGGTGCCGTCCCGACGCTGAACGACGTGCTGCTGCCCGCGATGAAGGAGGTCGGCGACAAGTTCGGCGCCGGCGAGCTGATCCTGCCCTTCGTGCTGCAGTCGGCCGAGGTCATGAAGCGCGCCGTCGCGCAGCTGGAGAACTACCTCGACAAGGTGGCCGGCTACACGAAGGGCACGGTCGTGCTGGCGACGGTGTTCGGCGACGTGCACGACATCGGCAAGTCGCTCGTCAACACGATCCTCACGAACAACGGCTACACGGTCGTCGACCTCGGCAAGCAGGTGCCGATCTCGACGATCCTCGAGGCCGCCCAGGAGCACGACGCGACGGCGATCGGGCTCAGCGCGCTGCTCGTCTCGACCTCCAAGCAGATGCCGCTGGCGATCGAGGAGCTGTACAGCAAGGGCCTGGAGTACCCCGTACTGATCGGCGGCGCGGCGATCAACCGCGATTTCGGCCTGCGCGCGCTGTATCCGTTCAAGCGCGAGTCCGACGAGATCTACGAGCCGGGCGTCTTCTACTGCAAGGACGCGTTCGAGGGGCTGCACAAGATGGACCAGCTGATCGAGCCCGAGGGGCGCGAGGCGCTGCTGAAGAAGACGCGCGACGCCGCGCTGAACTTCCGCCTGCACGGCAAGGAGCCCGAGGCGCTGATCACCGACGACGACACCGTCCGCTCGGCGGCCCGGACCGATCTGCGCATCCCCGAGCCGCCGTTCTGGGGCGCGCGCGAGATCGACGTGCCGCTGGACGACATCTTCCCCCACCTCGACACGCACGTCCTGTTCAAGCTGCACTGGGGCGGGCGCGGTGTGAAGGGCGAGGCGTGGCGCAAGCTCGTCGGCCAGGACTTCCAGCCGCGCCTGGAGCGGATGTGGCGCGAGCAGACCTACCTGCACCCGCGCGCGCGGCTGGGCTACTTCCCCTGCTACAGCGAGGGCAACGAGGTCGTCGTGCTCGATCCCGACGACCGCGAGACGGTGCTCGAGCGGCTCGTCTTCCCGCGCCAGCCCGCCCACAGCCGCATCTGCCTGGCGGACTTCTTCCGCCCCAAGGAGAGCGAAGAGCTCGACGTCGTCGCGCTGCAGGCCGTGACGGTCGGCCGCGAGGTGACCGAGGTCATCACCGCGCTCGAGCAGGAGGGCGAGTTCGCCGAGCAGCTGTTCACCCACGGCCTCGGCGTGCAGTCCGCCGAGGGCACCGCGGAGTGGCTGCACTCACGCGTGCGCGCCGAGCTGGGCCTCGACGCCACCGAAGGCCGGCGCTACTCCTGGGGCTACCCAGCCTGCCCGGAGCAGTCCGAGCACGAGAAGATCTACCGCCTGCTCGACTGCCCGTCAATCGGCCTGTCGCTGACCGGCGGCTTCGCCGTCGAGCCCGAGCAATCCACGCTGGCGATCATCGCCCACCACCCGCAGGCCGTCTACTTCGGCATGAAGTCCGGCTTCTTGCCCAAGGACAAGGCGCCCGACGACATCATCGCCGGCTCGGACCGCGACGCCACCCTGCGCCGCGGCGACGTCGACCCGCCCGACGGCCCGCCCCAGGACGAGCCCGCGCTCGTCGGCGACGTGTAGGCGACGGCGTAGGCGCCGCCTACCAGCGGCGGCGCAGCCGGCGCACCTCCCGCAGCAGATACGGCCCCGGCGACTTCGCGTAAGCGGGACTGATGTGGCCGGCGTCGCGGTGCACGAGCAGGCCGCCGACGACCGGGTAGCAGCTCCTGGAGCCGCAGAAGAAGCGGGTCAGGGCGATCTGGCGATGGCGCTTGGCGTACAGCGAGCGAACGGCCGCGCTGGCCATGTCAGCGGAGAACGCGGGGCGGCGCGGGAAACGGCACACCGGCTCGGGCCGGCGCCGGGCCTCCGCGACCTCGCGCTCGACGCAGTCGAAGGTCGCCCTCCAACTGCGCGGCGTGTCGTGGATGACGACGATGTGCCGGATCGTCTTGGGCAGCGCCCGCCACGCGCGCCGGAAGCCGTCGATCTTGATCGAGCGGTAGGTCTGCCAGCGCGCCGCCTGCTGATCGCGTCGCGTGGCAGATTTCTCCCTCCTGCAGGCTGTCGCATAACTCGGGTGTGGTGTTCTGGGTTTCGGGAACTGGTCAGTCTGTGGAGTGCTCGCGGCGGGCTGGTTCTGTCCGGTGATCGTGCTAAAAGTACCTC
>JBBSQG010000511.1:0-2238 GCA_038258125.1 Solirubrobacterales bacterium | reverse complement strand
TCACCGTCGCCTCGACCGGCGGGCTGTCCTCCGCCCGCGTGCGCGACGCGATCGATCCGCTCGGCGCGGCGGCCGTGCCGGCGTTCATCCTCTGCAGCGCGCTGCTGACCTGCGCGCTGTTTCCGGGGCCGCTGCTGGCCGGCGCGAGCGGCCTGCTGTTCGGCACCGCACTCGGCACACCCGTGGCGATCACCGCGGCGACGCTCGGCGCGGTGATCGCGTTCAACCTCGCCCGCTTCGTCGCCCACGACGCGGCGCAGGCGCTCACCGGCAAGCGCCTGCGGCCGGTGCAGGACTGGATCGAGCGGCGCGGCTTCTGGGCCGTGCTCTACGCACGGATCGCGCCGGGCATGCCCTACTCGCTGCTCAACTACGCCGCCGGCCTGACCCGCGTCGGCCTGCCCGCGTTCACCGCCGCCACCGCGCTCGGCGTGGCACCGCGCGCGTTCGCCTACACGGCGCTGGGCGGCTCGCTCGACGACCTCGGCTCGCCGGAGGCGATCGTGGCGATCGCGGCGCTCGTGGTCATGGCGCTGGCCGGCGTCGTGCTCCTGCGGAGCGAGCGCATCGGCGCAGCACGAACGAGCTGAGGTCGGGAACGAGGGCCGCCGTCGCAGCCTCGGTACCGGCACCACCCGACGGAGAGTTGTAGCACGAAGCGTGCTACGGTCCCCGGCGTGCCCCGTTCGATTCATGTCCGCCTTGACGGGGCCGCCGACGCGGCCCTCGAGGTCCTGCGCGCCGGCGGGCTGACCGATTCCGAAGCCGTCCGGGTCGCCCTGCGCGAGGCCGGTCAGCGCCGGCGCACACGATCTGCGCTTGGCGCCGAGGTCGATGCTCTCGCCAACGACATCGAGGATCTCACCGAGGCACGGCAGGTACGCGAGCTCATGGCTGAGCTCGCGCCGCAAACCACGGGCTGATCCTCATGGTCCGAGGCGAGATCTTCCGCCTACCTGCGCCCCGCCGGGCACGCGGGCACGAACAACAGGGAGCCCGCTATGCGGTCGTCGTGCAAGCCGACGAGCTGCTCGGTCTGAGCACGCTGCTCGTCGCGCCCACATCGACACGTGCTCGCGCCGCGACGTTTCGGCCTGCGATCACAATCAACGGCACCCCGACCCGCGTCCTCGTCGAGCAGACCTCCGTGGTTGACCCACAACGCCTCGGCGCATCCATCGGGCGCCTGGACGCCGCCGAGCTGCGCTCGATCGACGCAGCACTCACACTCGTCCTCGGGCTGTAGGTACTCCCACCCGCGCGCACACCGCACCACCGCCTTCCCCGCCCGGGGCACCTGGACTGCACAACGCGCTGCCGCTCGTCGTCCATTCCGGCACTCCTCGTCCGTCCCCATGGACGCTCGCGATCACGCGAGAGGGGAAGCGGCGACGAGTTCAGTCGATGAGGCGCTGCACGGGCTGGCCGGTGATCTCAGCGATGAGCTCGAAGTCCTTGTCGTCGTGGAGCACGACGAGACCCGCGCTCTCGGCCGTGGCGGCGATCATGAGGTCTGGCACGGACGGGGCGCGATGCTGTCCGCGGTCGGCCAACCGCGCCAGGACTGCAACGGCACGATCCTCAGCGACCGGCGTCGCGTACTCGATCGGCATCGAGCTGACCGGCGGCCCGTTGAGCCCGGCGTCGAGGACCCGTGCGTCGCGGGCCGAGTAGCCGATCTCCAGCAAGGTGACGGTTGTGATGCGCACCAGACTTCGCTCGATTCGCTCGGCCCAAGCGGCGGCCGCAGGGCTTGCTCCGAGGCGAACCAGCGCCGACTTGTCGATCAACCACTCGGCGCCCGACGTGGCCTGGCTCACGACCACGCCTGGCGCATGACGCCGGGATCGTCGAGATCGCCGAACCGGGCGGCGAACGCCCGCAGGTCATCCGCGGTGACTGGTGCCGCGGGGCGGGCGGCGTCTTGATGCAGGCGGCGACGCAGATACTCCGTGCGCGACAGACCCTGCCGTGCTGCGTGCGCGTCGATACGCGCAAGATCGTCCGCAGGCACGTCACGGATCAGGATATTGGGCATTCTGTGAAAGATATCAGCCGATAGCGTCGTCGCAACCGAGCGTCTGCCGCTGCTCCTGTTCGTCCGCTGCGACACTCGACTCGCTCGACCCCCCGACCACCTGCTGGTGACGTGTGTCTAGCGATGTCTAGCCCCCGGCTAGACACTGCTAGACACGGCGGAGAAGAGGGTGGGAGCGGCGTCTTCTCCGCTCCGCTCCG
>JBBSQG010000510.1:0-2242 GCA_038258125.1 Solirubrobacterales bacterium | reverse complement strand
GCCGCCTCGGCGACCGCGTCGATCGCTGCGAACGCGAAGCCCCCGCCGACGGAGATCCGCGCCACGCCCGCGGCCGCGAGCTCGCTCACCGGCGGCGCATCCAGCAGCGCGAGCACGTTGACCGGGCGGCCGACCTCGGCGACGACGCGGCGGATGTCCTCGATCCGCGTCAGGCCAGGCGCGTAGAGCACGTCGGCGCCGGCGTCGCCGTAGGCCCGCAGGCGGGCGATCGTGTCGTCGAGATCCGGGCGGCCGTAGAGGAAGTTCTCGGCGCGTGCGGTCAGCACGAGATGCACCGGACCGGAGTGCGCCGCCGCGGCTGCCGCAGCGATCCGCGCGACGGCGTGCTCGAGGCAGTAGATCGGACCGTCGTCGTCGCCGTTGCAGTCCTCGATCGAGCAGCCGACTATGCCCGCCTCGATCGCCAGCCGCACGGTCTCGGCGACGCCCTCGGGCTCGTGGGCGAAGCCGTTCTCGAGGTCCGCCGACAGTGGCAGATCCGTCGCGGACGCGAGCGCGGCGCAGTGGGCGAGCGCCTCGTCGCGGGTCACGCCGCCGTCGAGCCGCCCGAGCGTCGCCGCGAAGCCGCTGCTCGTCGTCGCCAGCGCCTGAAAGCCGAGCTGCGCGAGCAGCTTCGCGGAGCCGACGTCCCACGGGTTGGGCAGCAGCAGCGGTTGTGCGCCGTGATGCAGCTGGGCAAACCAGCGCGCGAGATCGGCCTGATGGGACATCGGCGGATGATCGCCGACGGCGCTGCCGCGGAACGCAATCCGGCGACCAGCGCCTGCGAGGATGCGCTTTCAAGGGCGGGCCAAATCGGGGAGCATGCAGAAGATGCCGCACTGGGGATCGAGAACGAGCGCCGACACCATCACCCGCTTCGGCGACCTCGCCGATCAGCTCGGCGACGCGGCGACCGCCGCCAAGGCCTGGACCGACGCGGGCTTCGACGACGAGGAGACCGCGAAGTGGCTGGATGCGCGCTGCTTCGATCCGTCGTCGGCGCGCGAGCTCGCCGAGCTGCGCGTCACGCCGGCGCAGGCGGCCAAGCGCACGCGCGACGGTAGGCGCGACTACCTCGACACGATCGCCTTCAAGGTCGCCAGCGGCGACCTCTCCCCCCGCCAGGGCGCCGCCCGGGCGTCGTCGAGCCGATGACCGAGGGGTGGGCCGCGCCGCCGACCGATTGGCCGGACGCCAACGAGCGCAACTGCGACGACTGCGGACACGTCTGGTTCGCCGGCGAGCGGCGTCACCACTACGCCGACGTCGAGTCGGCGAGCGCCGAGCTCTCCGACGTCGTCTGCATCCTCTGCCGCCGCCAGCGCGAGCGGCCACGGGCCGACGACGAGCGCTGGGACGGCTGGGAGCCGCCGTCGCCGTAGCGGCGTTCGCCGCCGCGACCATGCGGGCTCGCTCCGCGCCGGCGGACCGGGTCCACCAGCACTGCTAGCTCCAGCGATCCCAGGCGCGCAGCTCGGGCGCCGGGTCGATCGGCCGGCCGCGCGAGACGATCTGGAAGTGCAGGTGGCAGCCGATCGTGCGCGCGTTGCCGGTCGCGCCGATGCTGCCGATCCGCTGCCCGGTGCGGACCTGGTCGCCGACCTTCAGCCGCGTCGTGTGCTTCATGTGCGAGTACCAGTAGTCGCGCCGCGTGCGATCGCCGCGGACGATCACGACGTTGCCGTACAGGACCGGGTCATAGCCGGCACGCACGACGCGCCCGCCGCGGGCGGCCACGAGCGGGGTGCCGCAGGCGGCGTTGATGTCAAAGCCCTCGTGCCTGCGCCCGCCGTTGCGGCCGACGCCGAACGCGCCGATCGGCCCGCGGTCGGCGTGGCGGCCGCGGATCGGATAGGCGTGGTTGTGCAGCATGAACGTCCCGAGCGCGCGGGCCGTCCCGTCGGCGGAACGCACTCGCACGCGATAGCCGCCGTTGGGGGCGACCTTGCCGCCCCCGGTGACTCCGTCCCACTCGACTCGCTGCGCCACGCCGGGCGCCACGGCGGGCAGCTCCAAGCGCCGCACCGGGCGATTGGTCGCCCGGCGCACGACGTCGACCTGCAGATCCAGCGGCGCGGACGCCGCGAGCGTGAAGACGATCCGCACCGGACGGCCGGCGAAGTACGCGCGGCGCGTGATTCGCGTCTCGCGCAGGGCGAACGCCGGCGCCGCCTGGGCGGCTTGGCCGGGCGCGGTCGCGGTAGCGGTCGCCGCGCGCCCGCCGGCGGACGGCGAGGCG
>JBBSQG010000509.1:0-2243 GCA_038258125.1 Solirubrobacterales bacterium | reverse complement strand
CAGGATCGCCCCGCCGCCGCGGATGCCTGGCGCGCCGCGCTCGCCGGCTTGCCCGAGCCGACGCGGGTCGTGCCGGCGGGTGCGCCGCCGACCACGCTGCGCTTCGCAGACGCCCACGCGTCGCTGCCGGCCGAGCGCACGAGCGAGCTGACCGCGGGCGTGCGCGCGCTCGGGGTCACGCTGAGCACCGCGCTGCAGGTCGCCGGGGGGGTCGTGCTCGGCCAGCTCACCGGGCGCGACGACGTCGCGTTCGGGACGACGGTGTCCGGCCGGCCGCCAGAGATCGACGGCATCGAGGAGCTCGCCGGCCTGTTCATCAACACCCTGCCGGTGCGCGTGCGCTGGAACCCGCGCCAGCCGCTCGCCGAGCTGCTCGTCGCCCACCAGCTCGCGCAGGCCGACCTGCTCGACCATCAGCATCTCGGCCTCGCCGAGATCACCCGCCTGAGCGGACACGCCGAGCTGTTCGACACGCTGCTCGTGTTCGAGAACCAGCCGCCGACCGAGATCGTCGGCCGCGTCGCGGGCGGCGTCGAGGTGACGGGCTTCGAGATCCTCGACTCCGACCACTATCCGCTTGCGTTCGTGGCGACGCCGGGCGAACGCCTGCGGCTGCTGCTCAAGCACGACGTCGATCGCTTCAGCGCCGCCGAGGCGGTCGCGACCCTCGCGCGCGTCGTCGCGCTGCTGGAGGCGGTCGTGGCCGATCCGGCTCAGCCGGCAGGACGGGTGCCGCTGCTCGGCGCCGAAGAGCGGGCGGCGCTGCTGGAGCGCTGGACGGGGCCCGATCTCGCGGTGTCGCCGCAGACGGTCCCGGCAGCGTTCGCCGCGCAGGTGCGGCGAACCCCGCAGTCGACGGCGATCGTGGCCGCGGACGGACAGCTGACCTACGCCGAGCTCGACGCGCGGTCGGCGTCGCTGGCGGCACGGCTGCGCGCCGCCGGCGCCGGGCCCGAGACCGTCGTCGCCGTCGCGCTGGAGCGTTCGGCGCAGCTCGTCGTGGCGATGCTCGCGGTGATGCGGTCGGGGGCGGCGTATCTGCCGCTGGACCCGTCGCATCCGCAGGCACGGCGGTCGTTCGTGCTGTCCGATGCCGGCGCCCGACTCGTCCTGACGCGCAGCGACGACGTGGCGGATCTGCCGCCGACGGAAGACGTGACGGTGCTGCTGATCGACGGCGAGTCCCAAGGGGAGTCCGACGGTCCCGACGCCCGCTCCGACAACGCCGCGTACTGCATCCACACCTCCGGCTCGACCGGCCGGCCGAAGGGCGTGCTCGTCAGCCATCGCGCGCTGTGCAGCCAGCTCGCCTGGTCCCAGGACGCACTGGCGCTGACCACCGCCGACCGCGTGCTGAGCAAGGCGCCGACGAGCGTCGACGTCAGCCTGCTGGAGGTCCTCTGGCCCCTGTGCGCGGGCGCCGCCGTGGTGATCGCGCCGCCCGAGGCGCACCGTGACCCGCTGCAGCTGGCCGCGCTCGTGCGCGCCCACGGCGTCACCGTGATGGACTTCTCGCCCTCGCTGCTCGACGCGTTCCTGCGCGCGACCGACGACGACCCGGCCGCCAGCGCGAGCCTGCGGATCGCCTTCAGCGGCGGCGAGGCGCTCGACGGCGCGCTCGCCGAGCGCTGGCGCGCGCGGACCGGCGTCGTGCTGTACAACGCCTACGGGCCGACCGAGGCCGCGATCCAGGTGACCTGCGGCGTGTACGCGGGCGGCGACGACGGGGCCCGGGTCCCGATCGGGCGGCCGGTCGCGAACACCGCGCTGCGGATCCTCGACGCGGGGCTGCGGCCGGTGCCGCCGGGCACCGCCGGTGAGCTGTACGTCGCCGGCACCCAGCTGGCGCGCGGCTACCACGGCCGCTCTGGCCTGACCGCGGAGCGCTTCGTCGCCGACCCGTTCGCAAGGGAGGCCGGCGCGCGCATGTACCGCACCGGCGATCTCGTGCGCGACCGCGGCGACGGGGCGATCGAGTTCCTCGGGCGCACCGACGACCAGGTCAAGCTGCGCGGCAACCGGATCGAGCTCGGCGAGCTCGAGACGCGGCTAGCCGGGGAGTCCGGCGTCGCGCGCGCGGCGGCGGTCGTGCGCGCCGACGGCCCCGGCGAGGCGCGGCTCGTCGCCTACGTCACCGCGGCCGACGCGCGCCGCCCACCCGACCCCGAGGCGCTGCGTGACGCGCTCGCCGCCACGCTGCCCGAAGCGATGGTGCCGGCCGCGATCGTCGTCCTCGACGCGCT
>JBBSQG010000508.1:0-2256 GCA_038258125.1 Solirubrobacterales bacterium | reverse complement strand
TACGGCACGCCGACCTGGCGCGCCAGCAGGATGTGCTCGCGCGTCTGCGGCATCGGGCCGTCGGCCGCGCTGCACACCAGGATCGCGCCGTCCATCTGCGCAGCACCGGTGATCATGTTCTTCACGTAGTCCGCGTGGCCCGGGCAATCGACGTGCGCGTAATGCCGGTTCGCCGACTCGTATTCCACGTGCGCGGTCGAGATCGTGATGCCGCGCGCCTTCTCTTCCGGCGCCGCGTCGATCGCGTCGTAGGCCTTGAACTCGCCACCGAAACGCTCGGCACCGATCTTCGTCAGCGCCGCCGTCAGCGTCGTCTTGCCGTGGTCAACGTGACCGATCGTGCCCACGTTCACGTGGGGCTTGGTGCGCTCGAACTTTCCCTTTGCCATGACTGCCTGCCTTTGATTGCAATGTGGTGTGTGATGGTCGCCGCCGGCGCGATGCGCGGGCGGCGCCCGGACTCAGTTCTTCTTGACGACTTCTTCGGCGATGTTCGCGGGGGCTTCGGCGTAGTGGTCGAATTCCATCGTGAACGTGGCCCGGCCCTGGGACATCGAACGCAGGCTGGTCGCGTACCCGAACATCTCGCCCAGCGGGAGCATGGCGTTGATCGCCTTGCCCGACGGCGTGTCGTCCTGGCCCTGCAGGATGCCGCGGCGGCGGCTGACGTCGCCCATCACGTCGCCGAGGTAATCCTCGGGGGTGATGATCTCGACCTTCATGATCGGCTCCAGCAGCACCGGGCTGGCCTTGTGGAAGCCGTCCTTGAAGCCCATCGAGCCGGCGATCTTGAACGCCATTTCCGACGAGTCGACCTCGTGGTACGAACCGTCGACCAGGCGCACCTTGACGTCCACGATCGGGTAGCCGGCCATCAGGCCGTTGGCCACCGCCTCCTGGATGCCCTTGTCGACCGCCGGGATGTACTCCTTCGGCACGACGCCACCGACGATCGCGTTCTCGAAGGTGTAGCCCAGGCCGCGCTCCTGCGGCTCGATCTCGAGCCACACGTGGCCGAACTGGCCCTTGCCGCCCGACTGGCGCACGAACTTGCCTTCCGCCTTGACCGCCTTGCGGATGGTCTCGCGATAGGCGACCTGCGGCTTGCCGACGTTGGCCTCGACGTTGAACTCGCGCTTCATGCGGTCGACGAGGATGTCGAGGTGCAGCTCGCCCATGCCGGCGATGATGGTCTGGCCGGACTCTTCGTCGGTGCGGACGCGGAACGACGGATCCTCCTGCGCCAGGCGACCGAGCGCGATGCCCATCTTCTCCTGGTCGGCCTTGGTCTTGGGCTCCACCGCCATCGAGATGACGGGCTCCGGGAAGATCATGCGCTCCAGCGTGATGATGTGGTCCTGCGCGCACAGCGTGTCGCCCGTGGTCACGTCCTTCAGGCCGACGGCCGCGGCGATGTCGCCGGCGCGCACTTCCTTGATCTCGCTGCGCTCGTTGGAGTGCATCTGGAGGATGCGACCCACGCGCTCCTTCTTCGACTTGACCGGGTTGTACACCGCGTCGCCGGAGTTGAGCACGCCCGAGTACACGCGGAAGAAGGTCAGCGAGCCCACGAACGGGTCGGTCATGATCTTGAACGCGAGCGCCGAGAAGGGCTCGCTGTCGAGCGCCTTGCGCGACGCCTCGTTCTCGTCGTCGTCGATGCCGGGCACCGGCGGGCGGTCCGACGGCGACGGCAGCAACTGGATCACGCCGTCGAGCATCGCCTGGACGCCCTTGTTCTTGAACGCGGTGCCGCAGTACACGGGCACGATCTCGACCTTCAGCGTGCGCTCGCGCAGGCCGGAGACGATCTCCTCCTCGCTCAGCTCGCCGTCGTTGAGGTACTTGTCCATCAGCTCTTCGTTGGCTTCCGCCGCCGACTCGACCATGAAGTTGCGCGCTTCCTTGGCCTGCTCCAGCAGCTCGGCCGGGATCTCGCGGTACTCGAACACCGTGCCCTGCGACGCGGTATCCCAGTGGATCGCCTTCATCTTGATCAGGTCGACCACGCCCTCGAAGCCGTCCTCGGCGCCGATCGGCAGCTGCATCGGCACGGCGTAGGCGCCCAGGCGGCTCTTCAGCTGCTCGACGACCTTGTCGAAGTTGGCGCCGGTGCGGTCCATCTTGTTGACGAACGCCAGCCGCGGCACCTTGTACTTGTTGGCCTGGCGCCAGACGGTCTCGGACTGCGGCTGCACGCCACCGACCGCGCACAGCACGAACACCGCGCCATCGAGCACGCGCAGAGAACGCTCC
>JBBSQG010000507.1:0-2258 GCA_038258125.1 Solirubrobacterales bacterium | reverse complement strand
CGCCCCGCGCCGCGCCAGCAGGAGCGACCCCATGTCCAGCCCCAGTCTCCGCGAACTCTATCGCCCCACCCACGACGAGGCCTCGCGGCACCGATTCGTCGGCGCACTGAAGAATTTCGCCAACGGCGCGCTCGAGACGCAGCTCGCCGCGCGCTACGAATCGCAGCTGCAGCCCGCGTTCGCCGCGGCGCATGCGGGCCGCGCTCCCGCCGATCGCGCCGGCCGTGTCGGCCTCCTGCAGCGCCCGCTCCGCGAACACGGTCCGGAAGGCGTTCAGCTGCGGGTCCAGCGCGGTGATCCGCTCCAGCGCCGTCTCGACGAGCTCGCGCGGCGTGACCTCGCCGCTGCGCACGAGCTCGGCCTGCCGGGCGACCCCGGCGAAGGCCAGGTCGCGCCGCTCGGTGGTGCTGGAGGACGCCATGGCCCCACTAGGGTAGTTGCCATGAACCTCGTCGTCGCCGAGGACCGCGGCGCGGTTCGCCACGTGGTCCTCAACCGCCCCGAGAAGCGCAATGCGCTCAATGCAGCCCTGATCGAGGAGCTCGGCGAGGCGCTGCGCGGCGCCGCCGGCGACGATGCCGTCCGCGTCGTCGTGCTGCGCGGCGAGGGCGCGATGTTCTCCAGCGGCATGGACCTCGGCGACCTCGGCGCGCTGGCCGCCGACCCCCAGCGCCTGCCCGAATGGCGCGCATCGATCCTCGCCACCTGGAACCTCTGCGAGGACATGGCCAAGCCGACGATCGCCCAGCTTCACGGTGCCTGCCTCGGCGGAGCGGCCGAGCTCGCGCTCGCCTGCGACATGCGGGTCATGGCCGCCGACGCCGTGATCGGCCTCGTCGAGACCCGCGTCGGGCTGATCCCCGATGTCGGCGGGTGCTCGCGGCTGCCGGCGCTCGTCGGCCTCGGCCGCGCCAAGGAGCTGATCATGGCCTCCAAGCTGATCGACGGCAGCGAGGCCGAGCGGATCGGCCTCGTCAACCGCGTGGCACCCGCCGATGGACTCGATGCCGCCACCGAGCAGCTCGCCGGCGAGCTGCTGGCCTGCGCGCCGGTCGCGGTCGGCCTCGCCAAGGGGGTGCTCAACGCCGCCGGGCGCCCCGCGCTCGCGGGCACGCTGGAGCAGGAGCTGGCCGCCCAGCAGCTGTGCGCCGAGAGCGCCGACTTCCGCGAGGGCACCGAGGCATTCCAGCAACGCCGCGCGCCGCAGTTCAGCCGACGTTGATCGGATTGCCGCGCGTCCCAGTCCCGGCCGGCGCCGAGCGGCGGCCGGATATGCTCCCGCCCGCCTTGCCCGAGCCGGTCTCCATCATCGGCGCCTCCGGCGCGCTTGGCTTCGGCTTGACCGTCCGCCTGGCCCGCGCCGGCTGCGCCGTCACGATCGGCTCCCGCGACGCTGCGCGCGCCGAGGAGTCCGCCGTCCGCGCCCGCGCGGCGGTTCCGGACAGCCTCGTCGCCGGCCTGGCCAACGCGGACGCCGCCGCCGGCAACGAGCTCGTGATCCTCTGCGTGCCGTTTCGCAGCCAGGCCGAGACCCTGCACAACCTGCGCGAGGTGCTGCGCCCCGGCCAACTCCTCGTCGACTGCACGGTGCCGCTGGCGGCGGCGGTCGGCGGCAAGGCGACGCGCACGGTCGGGGTCTGGCAGGGCTCGGCCGCCCAACAGGCACAGGAGATGGTGCCCGACGGCGTGACGGTGATCAGCGCCCTGCACACCGTCAGCGCCGCCGCGCTGCGCGACCTGGACCGTGCGCTCGACGAGGACGTCCTCATCTGCGGTGACCGGCGTGCCGACAAACGCCGGGTGGCGGCGCTCATCGACACGATCGACGGGCTGCGCAGCGTCGACTGCGGCCGCCTGGAGATGGCGCGCATCGTCGAGTCGACGACCGCCCTGATGATCTCCGTCAACGCCCGCTACAAGACCCACGCCGGGATCAGGCTCACGGGCCTGCCCGACTCGCTGTGGCCGGCGACGTGATGTCGCGCCCGGTCGTCCTCGCCGGCGGTACCGGCGGGGCCAAGCTCGCGAGCGGCATGCTCGACGTCGCCGGTGATGGCCTGACGGTGATCGCCAACACCGCCGACGACATCGAGCTCTACGGCGCCTACGTCAGCCCGGACCCCGACCTGTGCACGTTCTGGCTCGCCGACCGCATCGACGAGCGCGGTTGGGGCCTGCGCGAGGACAGCTTCGCGGTCATGGACGGGCTGCGCGAGCTCGGCGTCGACGTCTGGTTCAACCTTGGCGACCGCGACCTG
>JBBSQG010000506.1:0-2263 GCA_038258125.1 Solirubrobacterales bacterium | reverse complement strand
GGAGGGACCGCGTTCGTGCTCGTCCTGGCGATCGCCTTCTACGCCGTCGGGCGGTCTGAGGACCGCGAACGGGCCGCTCGTGAGAGCGGCCCGGACGGTCCTGCGGTCTGACTATGTCTGCTTGAGCTTGGCGTGCGCGAGGCGCGCATCCGCCGCGACGGAGGTGCGCTTGAGCTCCTCCAGCCGCGTGGCGCTGGACGGCTTGCCGGTCAGCACCCGCCGCTTGTAGAGCGCGAGGCGGTTGCGCTGCAGCAGCGCCTCCGCCTCGAGCTGCTCGAGCTGGTTAGAGCGGGGTGACGTTGACGGCCTTCGGTCCCTTGTCGCCGGCCTCGGCGTCATAGGAGACCTTGGCGCCCTCGGCGAGCGACTTGAAGCCCGTCGAGTTGATGCCCGTGTGATGCACGAAGAGATCCTTCGTGTTGTCGTCGGGCGTGATGAAGCCAAAGCCCTTGTCGTCGTTGAACCACTTGACGGTTCCAGTTGCCATGTTGTTCTGCTCCTCCACTGCGTATGTGCACTACGAGCGCGGAGGTGCCATTGCAACGACTGCGACGCGTAATACGTTGGGCGCCGAGCGACTGCTCGGCATGATCGCTGCGAAGGCTACCGCAACGAGCGACTCGGCCCTAGCCCGCCTGCTCCTTGGCGGCGTGCTCGGCGAGACGGTCCTTGGCGCCGCGGACCGCTTCCTGCAGCTGCGTCAGGCGTTGGCAGGGCTTATCGCCGTGCAGCTTGACGTAGAGCTCCAGCCGCTGGCGGTGGTAGCTGACCTGCGACTCGACCTGCGCGAGGCGGCTGGACCGTCCGGTCCCGCTCATGTGCTCGACCCTGTTCTCATGTCCGGCCTTCCCGTGCCCCTCCGAAGGAATGGCTCGCGCGTAGGCAGAAGGGGCGCACCCAGGGCGATTGCAAGCGTCGAGTAAGTGTAGCCCGGCCCGGTGGAGGCCGCGCGTAGACTCGCTCGGCGATGTCCGAAGCCGCCGTTCTGCTCGTCGACGACGACGCGCCGATCCGCCGCATGCTCGAGCGCTCACTCAGCGCCGAGGGCTACGACGTCTGCGCCGTCGCCGACGGCGGCCTCGCGCTCGCACAGGTGGAGCGCTCGCTGCCCGACGTGATCGTGCTCGACATCGCGATGCCCGGGATGGACGGCCTCGCGGTCACGCGCCGGCTGCGCGCCAAGGGGCTGCCCGTGCCGATCCTTCTGCTCACCGCGCGCGACGCGCTCTCCGAACGGGTTGCCGGCCTCGACGCCGGCGCCGACGACTATCTCGTCAAGCCGTTTGAGATCGACGAGCTGACGGCGCGGCTGCGTGCCCTGCTGCGCCGCAACCACGCGCCCGATGGCGGCGCGGCGACGCTCGCCTTCGCCGATCTCGTGCTCGACCCCGAGAGCGGGATCGCCCGCCGCGGCGGCCGCGAGCTTGGTCTGACGCGCCGCGAAGCCGAGCTGCTCGAGCTGCTCCTGCGCAACGCGCGCGGCGTCGTCACGCGCGAGCTCGCGCTCGAAGAGGTCTGGGGCGGTGAGGGCGAAGCGGGCGCGAACGTCGTCGACCGCTACGTCGCCTACCTGCGGCGCAAGCTCGGCGACCCGCCGCTGATCCACACCGTGCGGGGAGTCGGCTTCCGGCTCGATGGGTGAGTTGTGAGCCTGCGCGCCCGCGTCGCCGCGGCTGCCGCGGTGGCGATCATCGTCGCGGTGGCGCTGCTCGGCGTCGCCGTCTCGGCGCTGCTCGGCGCGCAGCTGACCGGCGCGCTGGATGACTCGCTGCGCGCCCGCGCAGTCGAGGTCGCGCGGCTGGCCGCCGCGACGCCGCTGCTGCTGACCGAGCCCGGTGCGCTGGAGGGGCGGATCACCGGCGGCGCATTGTTCGTGCAGGTCGTCGACCGCCGGGACCGGATCGTCGCGCGCTCGGGTGGACTCGGCGGGCGTGTGCTGCCCGACAGCAGCGCGCAGCGCGACGCGCTTGGCGGGCGGCGAGCGACCGGCTACGCCGACGGATCGCTCGGCGATGCTTCGATCCGCTTGTACGCCGCGCCGCTGGGTGCGCTCGGCGACGGCGCGGCGGCGGGCGGCGCGGTGATCGTCGCCGGCACGACCGCCGACATCGAGGAGACGCTGCAGACGACGCGCCGGCTGATCGCCCTGTGCGCGCTGATCGCAGGGGCGCTCGCCGCGCTGCTCGGCGCGCTGCTGGCCCGCCGAGCGCTCGCGCCGGTGCGACGGCTGTCGTCGGGCGCGCGGGCGATCGAGCGCAGCGGT
>JBBSQG010000505.1:0-2268 GCA_038258125.1 Solirubrobacterales bacterium | reverse complement strand
GCATGCGCGGGTGGTCCCAGGTGATCCAGGCGAGCGAGCCGCCGTCCGGCGACAGCGCCGGGGCGGCGTGGAAGTCGTGGCCGCTCGCCAGCACCGTCTGGTGTCCTGCGTCGGCGCCGCCGAGGGCGATCGCGACCAGCGTGTTGACCGCCTCGCCGGGTACGCCGTGGTCCTCGCGGACGGCGATCAGGCGGCGGCGGGATGCATCGAAGACGAGGTCGGCATAGCGCAGGTTCGCGCCATGCGTGATGGGCTCCGACGACCGATCGGCGCCGGTGATGCGGTGCACCTGGCCGTCGCCGTCGTGGCTGGCGTAGACGACCCCGTCGGCGGCGACGCAGAACGCCGCGCCACCGTACTCGTGGACGCGGCTGCGCGCGTCGAAGCCGGGCGGGCTGGCGTCGCGGGGCGCCTCGCCTCGAACCGCGACGACGATCGACGAGCGGCCGCCGTCGGCCGGCCGCGACTCGCTCCACCAGACGGCGTCGCCCTGCAACTGCAGGTGGCCGAAGCGGACGTTGCCGGCGGCGAGCCGCTCGGCCGACAGCGACGACGGCCAGCTGCCGAACGGGAGCACCGCCTTGGCTGTCACAGCGCCCGGTCGAGGAGTCGCGCGTGGTGCGCGAGTTGATCGCCGATCACCGACTGGATGAACCAGTAGCCGTGGTCGTAGCGCGGGTGGCGGCGCAGCGTGAGCGGCTGACCCGACGCGGCACACGCCGCCTCGAGCGCGTCGGGCAGCAGCTGTCCGTCGGCGAGGAAGGCGTCGCCGAGGCCCTGGTCGACGAGCAAGGGCGGCAGTCGCCGGGCAGAGTCGCGAATCAACTCGCTGGCGTCGTGCGCGCGCCAGGCGGCATGGGCCTCGGACTCGGGGCCGAAGTAGTGGCCGAACGCCTTCTGCCCCCACGGGCAGCGTGTCGGCGCGGCGATCGGCGCGACGGCGCTGACGCTGCGGTAGCGGCCGGGCCGGCGCAGCGCGAGCGTCAGCGCGCCGTGGCCGCCCATGGAGTGGCCGAGGATGCCGACGCGGCTGTCGTCGCCGCCGAAGTGCTCGACGACGATCGCCCGGAGCTCGTCGGCGACGTGCGTCTCCATGCGGAAGCGCGCGCGCCACGGCTCGGCGGTCGCGTCGAGGTAGAAGCCGGCGCCTTCGCCGAAGTCCCAGTCGCTCGCAGCGCCGTTGATGCCGGTGTCGCGCGGGCTGGTGTCGGGGGTGACGAGGACCAGGCCGTGTCGCGCCGCATGCTGCTGCGCACCGGCCTTGATCGCGAACGTCTCGTGCGTGCACGTCAGGCCGGCGAGGCAGAGCACCATCGGCAGCGGTTCGTTGCCCGACTGCGGTGGGCGATAGACGCCGAACTTCATCGGCAGCCCGATCGCCGCCGAATCGGTCTCGTGGAAGCTCTGCACGCCGCCGAAGCAGGCGGACTCGGAGAGGGTGCGGATGTCGCTCATGGCGTCGGTATCAGTGGCTACGCGCGACGACGTCGAGCACGGCGTCGGCGAAGGCCGCCGGCTGCTCGTAGGGCAGCGCATGACCTGCCCGCTCGATCACGCGCACCTCGAACGGGCCGGCGAAGCGATGTGCGGTCGCGGCCGCCGCGCCGGCCGCCGCAACGCCGTCGTCGGCGCCGTCGAGGGCGATGGTCGGTGCGGTCACGCTCGGCTGTTCGGCGAGCCGGTCCTCGAGCGCTGCATACGCCGGGTCGCCGTCGACGAGGCCATGCCGGTGTCGATACGAGTGCAGCACCACGTCGACGAAATCGGCGTTGTCGAAGGCGGCGGCGCTGCGCGCGAAGGTCGCGTCGTCGAACGACCACGTCGTCGACCAGAGGCGCCAGAGCAGGTGGCAGAAATCGTTGCGCCACGCCCGGTCTTCCAGTGCCGTGCGGCCGCGCGGGCCGTGCATGAAGTACTGGTACCAGTAGCGGCGCTCCGCCTCGGGCGATGTCGGCGCCTGCGCGAGCGAACGGTCCTGCACGTTGTAGCCGTTGAGCGAGACGAGGCCCGCGCAGCGCTCGGGCCACAGCGCCGCCGCGACACAGGAGGCGCGGCCGCCCCAGTCGTAGCCGGCGAGCACGGCGCGCGGCACGCCGAGCGCGTCGAGCAGCGCGACGAGGTCGGCGCCGAGCGCGGCCTGCTCGCCCGAGCGCGGTGTGGCCGCGTCGAGGAAGCGCGTCTCGCCGTAGCCGCGCAGGTGCGGCACGACGACGCGGCAGCCCGCCGCGGCGAGTCGCGGCGCGACCTCGGCGTAGGCCTCGACCGCGT
>JBBSQG010000504.1:0-2291 GCA_038258125.1 Solirubrobacterales bacterium | reverse complement strand
GCCGCGGCGGCCGCCGCGACTTCGCCCTCGGCGAGCCGCAGGAGCGCGAGCCCCGGCTGGGGATCGCGTCCAAGCCCGCTCGCGGCGCGATACTCGCGCTCGGCGGCGGCGGCGTCTCCGCGCAGGCGATGCACCTCGCCCTGGACGTAGTGCGCCTCCGCCAGCGCCCTGCCCTGGCTGCCGCGCTGGGCGCGCTGCTCGGCATGGCGGGCTTCCGCGAGCGCGTCTGTCCAGGCACCGCGCAGCTGCATGATCTCGGCCCGGTGCACGTGGCAGCGCCCGCTGAAGGCGATCATGTCAGGCTGGCGCTCGCACCACTGCGCCAGCGCCTCGGTCCACTCGTGGGCGCGGCGAAGCTCGTAGACGGCCTGGCAGCCGAGAATCACCCCGCAGTAGACGATGCCGCGGGCGATCGGCGAGACCGGCTCGGTCGTGACGGCGACCATCGACTCGTCGAACAGCGCCAGGCCGTCGGCGATGCGGCCGTCGAGCACGAGCAGGTGACCCTGGGTGTGCGCCGCGAGCGCGAAGAGATCGGAGTCGCCGTGGCGACCAGCGATCGCGACCGCCTCACCGGCGGCGGCCGCGGCCGCCGCGAGGTCGCCTGACGCCTCGTGCTCGAAGGCGCGCGGCAGGAGCATGTAGCCACGCTCGACGCAGCCTTCTTCGAGTCCCTCGACGAGCCGCTGGGCACGCGCGAGCCAGCCGCTGCCACGGGCCGCATCGCCGCTCGTGACGAGATGCATGCCCAGCCAGAACGCCGTCCGCGCGGCCTGCTCGGTCGCGCCGCCGTCGAGCTCGGCCTGGTGGGCGCGCGTCAGCACGGCGATGTACTCCGCGTCGAGGCCGAGCATGTAGGCGGCGATGCCCAGCAGCCGCAGATCGGCCGCCGCGAGCGGCGCCGTGCCGTCGGCGGCGCAGAGCTCGGCATGTGCGCCCTGCCAGGCGCCCTGCGCGCACAGCGCGCGGCCCCGCTCGAGCTGCTGGTCGCTCGGCATATGAGCCACCGTACTGCGCTGGCTCGCGCTCGACACGTGGTGCCCGCGCGACGACCTGCCCGTGGCCGAAGGGTGCGAGGATCGCCATCGTCGCACCTGCGACGCACTCCTGGCCGACTGAGCGTTCAGTGCCACATCGTCCGGCGACTGGGATGAAGCTCGGGCGCGGCGGACACGGCGTCGGCGCGAGCCGCGCGGCCCTCGTCGGTGCGGCCGGCGAACAGCAGGCTGCTGCGTCCCAGCCAGCGTGACCACGCGGCGTGGAAGGCGTCGGCGCGCGGGCGCTGGCTGGCCAGGTCGCTGGGCACCGGGTGCCAGCGGACGTCGAGCGTCCAGCGGCCGAGCAGTGCGCGCCACCGCAACGACGCTCCGGGGGCGGCGTCAGCCGGCCAGGCGAGCCGTGAGATGACGTGGCGCGGTGCGACCGCGCCGCCGAGGATCTCCCCCAGGGCGCTCGTGAAGCAGCGGTTCTCGTCGCGGTCGCCCTCGGTGAGCAGGCAGCGCAGCACGCCGCCGGGGCGCGGCACGAGCGCGACCGATGCGGCGGCCAGCGGCCTGATCTCCCCCAGTGCGGCGTAGGCCTCGGCGATCACCTGCGCCGCGCGGTCCAGCGGCAGGGCGGCCGGGTACGCGGCCGGTGCGGCGTCCCAGGCCAAATGCGAGCCGGAGCCCGCGGTCGCGCGGCAGCCGGGGCGGCGAGGCCGCAGGCGCCGACGGCTGCGGCGCAGCGGCCGTTTGCGCACCGGCGCGGCGCACGAGCAGGACGGGCACGTCCTCGCCGACGTAGGCGGTCCCGATCGCCCAGCGGCGGCGCGCCCCGAGCCCGACCACAGTCTTGCCGCTGCCCGGCGGAGCGACGAGGTGCGTCTCCCGGCGGCCCGCCCGCCGATCGGTCTCGAAGGCCTCCAGCGCCAGCGCTTGCGCGTGGCGAAGCGCCCGCGGTGGCCGGAGGGCGGCGAAGGCACTCACCGGCGCGAGCGTAGCGGCCGCGGGCGTGCCGTGGCCGCGGGCGTGCCGTGGCCGCGGACTCAGCCGACCGGGCGGCGCCGAGCCAGGGCGGCGAGCACGACGACGGCGAGGATCTCCGCGACGACCGCGATGACGATCGGCGTCCGCCACGTCGGCTCGGTGTAGGCGAACAGGCCGCCGTCGGTCATCGAGATCACGATCGAGACGAGCGACCCGACGCTGAGCGCGATCCCGCCGAGCGCCGCCAGCGTGCGCAGGCGGGCGAACGCGAGCATCACGACGAGCACGCCGGCACCGGCGGCGTTGAGTGCGAACAGGGTCCCG
>JBBSQG010000503.1:0-2295 GCA_038258125.1 Solirubrobacterales bacterium | reverse complement strand
TGGACCTGTCGGAATCGCTCGCCCCACGGGCCATGTCCCTGGACGATGTCAAGGGTAAGGTCGTCATACTGTTCTTCTGGGCGCACTGGTGCCCGGACTGCAAGGCGCAGGCGCCCATTCTCCGGGACCTTCTCGGGCGCTACGGCGCTCAGGGGCTGACCGTAATCGCGCCGACGCAGCGCTACGGATACGTCGCCGGAGGCCGGGAAGCTGGGGCGGAAGAAGAGAACCGCTACATCGCACAGGTTCGAGCGACGTATTACGACTTCCTCTCTCCGAACGCTGTTACGTTGAGCGAGGCCAACCATGAGCGATACGGCGTCAGCACGACGCCCACAGTGGTGATCATCGATCGTCAGGGCCTCGTACGGACGTACCACCCAGGGACCATGAGCACAACCGAACTGGAGCCTCTGATCCGAACACTCCTGGCGGAGCCGGCAGGTAGCGGTGGACGCTAGTACTACTTTGTCAGGTTGACGATTTCCGGAGGGAAATCGCGAGTGATCACTATTGAGGTCATTGTACAAACGGCTCCCGATCGATACGCTGTGGCCACGTGTTGGATCGGACCGCGACGACGTGGCTGAAGCGACTGTTGATCTGGGTGGAGGTCTTCGAATCCGACCTCAGTCGGCGGAGTCAGCGCGGCGCCTTGCGTCGGTATGTGACCGGCTTGCTGAGCGACAGTCGGCGCAAGTCGATGGAAGCGATGTGGGCGCGGCTCAGCGACCCCGGCACCTATCAAGCCTTCCAGCATTTCATCACGCATGCGCCGTGGGACGCCGAGACGCTCTGGAAGCGGCTGCGCGCGCAGGTGCCGGAGCGCAGCGGCGTCCTGATTCTCGACGGCACGAGCTTCCCCAAACAGGGCACGGCCTCGGTCGGCGCCGCCCGGCAGTACTGCGGTGCGCGCGGCAAGGTGGCGAATTGCCAGACGGCGGTCACGGTCGCATTGTGGACGGGGGCGCGGGCCTGGAGGTTGGGCGCGACGATGTATCTGCCCG
This sequence comes from Solirubrobacterales bacterium, assembly GCA_038258125.1. GTDB lineage: Bacteria > Actinomycetota > Thermoleophilia > Solirubrobacterales > Solirubrobacteraceae > CADCVQ01. The sequence goes on along the minus strand of JBBSQG010000503.1, from coordinate 1,288 downwards.
AGGAATGGCTCACGCCTCGCCAACGCACGCGCGCGCAGATTCCGGCGACGGTGCACTTCGCGCCCAAATGGCAGCTGGCCTTGACCCTGCTGCGCCAAGTGCGGGCGGCCGGGTTCTCGGTCACGGCGGTGGTCGGCGATGCCGAGTTCGGCGACAACGCCACGCTGCGCCGCACGTTGCATCGCGCCCAGTTGCCCTACGCCTTGGGCGTCTCCTCCGATCTCAAGGTGTTCTTGGGCACGCCTGCGCTCGAAGCGCCGCCGCTGCTGATCGGCAAAGGCCGGCCGCGCACCCGCCGCCGCGTGCCTCCCGACACGCACACCGTCGAGGCCCGGGCCTGGGCCGCGACGCAAACCGCCCGGCAATGGCGCCTCGTCTCCTGGCGCAACGGGACCCATCGCCCGTGGCGGGCTCGCTTCTGCGCCGTCCGCGTGACGCCCGCGCACGACTGGCGCGACGCGCGACGACTCGCCCCCGAAGTCTGGTTGCTGTGCGAACGGGAACTCGCGGACGGCGGCCGCGCCCGCTACTACCTGGTCGACCTGCCACCCACAGCCTCGCTCCGCACGTTGGTCCGCCTGGCGCATCAGCGGTGGGCCATCGAGCAGCAATACCAGGAACTCAAAGACGAAATCGGCCTCGACCACTTCGAAGGGCGCAGCCTGCCGGGGTGGCAACGCCACGTCGTGTTGACGGCCATCGCGTACAGCTTTTTGCAGATCGAACGGCGCCGGCGGGGTCAAACGCATCTGACGCTGCCGCGGGTCCGTGCCGTCATCCAAGAAGTCTTGACCGCCCATTTCTTCATGACGCAACCCCACTATCTCAAGTGGATGCTAAAGATCAAAGACGTTGAACTGCGAACCTGACAAAGTAGTACTAGCCCCCAACAACAAACGCATACTGGCACTGATCGACGATGCGGCCGTCCTTGATGGCGCTGCGTCGAAGTCGTGCCTCGAGCAGGTATCCGGCCTTCTCGAGTACTCGGCATGACGCGGTGTTGTGGGCGAAAGGCACCGCGAACATGCGCGTCAGTTGGTGCTGCGCCATCGCATATTGGGTGATCGCCGGTATCGTCTCCGACACGATGCCGCGGCCCCAGAACTCTTCGCCGAGCCAGTAGCCGAGCTCCGCGCTGACCCGTTCGACATCGTCCTGCAGCACGAATCCGACGCCGCCGACGGCGGTACCGTCCACGACAATGGCAAAAAACGTCTGCGGCCTCACGTTGCGCGTCTGTTTGATAAACGCGATCCCGTCGCGGGTGCGATAAGGGAACGGAAAG
>JBBSQG010000502.1:0-2299 GCA_038258125.1 Solirubrobacterales bacterium | reverse complement strand
CGCGATCGCCGAGCGCCACGGCGGGAGCGTGGCGGCTCGCGGCGCGAGCTTCGAGATCGAGCTGCCGGCTATCAGAGATCTCTCAAGGTCCGCGCGTACAACAGCGTCATGAGACGACTGCGCACCACCTCCACCCGGCGCCTGCTCACGATCCTCGCGTGTGCCGGCGCGCTCGTCAGCACCGCCGCGAGCGCGCAGGCCGCGCTCGGCGGCTCCGGCCCCGTCCCCGCCCCGAAGGCGCTCGCGCAGGCGATCAAGCACGCGATCAACGCGCCGTCGCCCGACGGCCTGACCGCGCGGATCGAGTTCAAGAACAACCTCCTGCCCTCCGGCTCGCTGCCGGGCACCTCCTCGGCGTTGACCTCCGGTGCCGACGGCCGCCTCTGGCTGACGAAGGACGGGCGCCTGCGCCTGGAGCTGCAGTCGGACGCCGGTGATGCCCAGATCACCTCCGACGGCAAGCAGATCACGCTCTATGACAGCGCCTCCAACACGGTCTACAAGGCGACGCTGCCCGAACAGACGGCGGCCGAGGCTCGCGAGCACGAGAAGCACGCCAACGCCAACCCGACGATCGCGAAGATCCAGTCTGCGCTCGACCGCCTGGCGAAGTACTGGACGGTCTCCGGCGCCGACCCGACCTCGGTCGCCGACCGGCCGACCTACACCGTGCGCCTGGCCCCGAAGGACGACGGTGGCCTGCTCGGCGCGGCGAAGCTCGCCTGGGACTCCGTCACCGGAGCGCCGCTGCGCGCAGCGGTCTACGCGCAGGGTCAGGAGAGCCCCGTGCTCGAGCTGAAGGCGACCGAGGTCGACTACGGCGCGGTCTCCGACGACGCGGTGAAGACGACGATCCCGGCCGATGCCGAGGTCGTGACGCTGGGCGGTAACGGCAAGCCCGGCACGAGCGACCACGCCACGACGCACGGCAGGGGCGTCAGCGGCGTCCAGGCCGTCGCCAAGCAGCTGGACTTCGCGCTCGCCGCGCCCGACAAGCTGGCCGGCCTGCCGCGCCAGGGCGTGCACCTCGTCGACCTCGATGGCGACAAGGGCGCGCTGGTGACCTACGGCGAGGGCCTGGGGGCGATCGTCGTCTTGCAGACCAAGCCTGACCCGGCGAAGGCCTCCGGCAAGGACGACAAGCGCGGCGGCTTCCACGGCGGCGACGACTCGCCACTGCCGGAGATCAACATCGATGGGACGACGGGCACGGAGCTCGCCACCGCGCTTGGCACGGTCGTGACATTCGAGCGCGACGGCGTGAAGTACGTCGTCGCCGGCTCGGTGCCGCCGGTCGCCGCCGAGAACGCGGCGCGGGGCCTGAAGTGAGCCTGGATCCGGGTGCACCGCCGATCCAGGCGCGCGGCCTGGTCAAGCGCTACGGCCGGATCACCGCCGTCGATCACGTCGACCTGACCGTCAGCCGCGGCGACGTCTACGGCTACCTCGGACCCAACGGCGCCGGCAAGACGACGTCGCTGCGGATGCTGCTCGGCCTGATCCGGCCCGACGCGGGCAGGGCCGAGCTGTTCGGCCGTGACCCGCTCGCCGAGGGCGTGCGCGCCCTCGAGGGCGTCGCGGGCTTCGTCGAGGCGCCGCGCTTCTACCCGTACATGACGGGGCGCAAGAACCTCGAGCTCGTCGCCGCGCTCGACGGCGACGGCGCTGCCGGCCGGATCGACGCGGCGCTGGACACGGTCGATCTCGCCGACCGGGCGCGCGACAAGGTCGGCGGCTACTCGCACGGCATGCGCCAGCGGCTCGGCATCGCGGGCGCGCTGCTGCGCGACCCGCAGCTGCTGCTGCTCGACGAGCCGACGACGGGCCTGGACCCCGCCGGCATGCGCGACATGCGCCTGCTCGTCCACCGGCTCGCGGCGCAGGGGATCACGGTGCTCCTGTCATCACATCTCATGGGCGAGGTCGAGGAGCTCTGCAACCGCGTCGCGATCATCTCCAATGGACAGGTCCGCTACGAGGGCTCGCTGCACGAGCTGCTGGAGACGACCGCGGGGCGCTACGAGCTGCGCTCGACGGACGACGCCCGCGCGCTGGAGATCGCCATGCACCAGCCGGGCATCGCCGCGGTGGCGCCCGCGGGCTCGAGCCCACCCGCCCGCGGGATCGCCTTCAACGCCGACGAGCGCGCGGTGCCCGGGCTGTCGCTCGCGCTCGCGCAGGCCGGGATCGGGATCAGCGCGCGCGTGCCGCGCCCGGCGACGCACGCGGCGCTGTTCTTGCGGATGACCGAGGGCGCGGACGCCGCCGCGGCGGCCGCCGGGGATGCGCCGGCGGCGGG
>JBBSQG010000501.1:0-2301 GCA_038258125.1 Solirubrobacterales bacterium | reverse complement strand
CTCGCCGCCGACGAGCTGCCGGGCCTGCTGCAGTTCCTGGCCATAGCGCCGGCGCTGCCGTTTCGCTTCATCAGCCTGCACGCCCCATCCAAGGGGCGCCGCCTGCGCGAGAAGCAGCTCGTCGCGATGCTGATGGAGGTGGAGCGCTGCGTCGACGCGATCGTCGTGCACCCCGACACGATCGACGACCCCGCCCGCTACGCGCAGCTCGGCTCAACGCTCGTGCTGGAGAACATGGATGCGCGTAAGCAGGACGGGCGCACCGCCGATGAGCTCGATCCGTACTTCGCCGCGCTGCCGCAGGCCGGCCTGTGCTTCGACATCGCGCACGTCGCCTCGGTCGACGACGACCTCCAGGAGGGCGAGCGGCTGCTGGACCGCTTCGGTGCTCGGCTGCGCCACGTGCACGTCAGCTCGCTCGACGTGGACTGCCACCATGTGCCCCTGACCGCCGCCGACGAGGATCGCTTCGGTCCGCTGTTGCGTCGCTGTCGCGACGTGCCGTGGATTCTCGAGGCGCCGCTGCGGGAGAGCTGATTGCCGAGCCCGGCCGGGGCGCTTGAGCACCTGGCGGCGCACAGTGCCGAGGGCTTTCCGAACCTGCTGTCGGCCCGCCGGCACACCGCACGGCGGCTGGACGAGATGCGCGCGCGGGTCGAACCGATCGCGTTGTCTGACGACGCCTGCATCGTGTTGTTCGGCTCCTGGGGGCGCGGCGAGCTGACCGAGCATTCCGACGACGACTGGCTGCTGCTCGTCGACGGCCCGCTGCGCCACGATGTCCACGGGCCCGTCGTCGAGGCGCTGCGCGAGCGGCTCGGTGCCGACGACCGCAAGCCCGGAACGCAGGGCGTGTTCGGCGCGGCAGTGTCCGCGCCGGTGCTCGCCGGCCGGATCGGCCTGAACGAGGACACCAACCGCAGCCTCACGCGCCGCATGCTGCTGCTGCTCGAGTCGGTGCCGGTCGCCGGCGATGCGGCGTACGTGCGCTGCTGGGAGCGCGTCCTAGACACGTATCTCGACGACGCGACGAAGGACTTCCGGCCGCCGCGCTTCCTGCTCAACGACCTCGTTCGCTACTGGCGCACGATCTGCGTCGACTTCGTCGGCAAGCAGCGCGAGGACGAGGAGAAGTGGGGCCTGCGCAACGCCAAGCTGCGTACCGGCCGCAAGGTGCTCTTCGCCGCTGGGCTGCTGCCGATCCTCCTCTGCGACCGCCACCGCCGCGCCGACATGCGGCCCTTCCTCGTCGCGCAGCTGCACGCGCCCGCGACCGATCGGCTGGCGGCGGCCTTCGCCGGCCACGACCTGATGGACAGCGGTGGACGGGCGCTGGACGCCTACGACCGCTGGATCGGGATGCTCGGCGACGCCGACACGCGCGCCGCGCTTGCCGCCGTGCGCCGCGACAACGTCGATGTGTCGGACGTCTACGCGCAGGTTCGCCGGGCCGGCCGCGAGATCGAGGCGGGGCTGCTGGCGCTGCTCTTCGAGACCCCGCTCGTCGTCCTGGTGCGCGAGTACGGGGTGTTCTGATGCCGTGTCAGAACGCTCAATTTGTGCTCGCGCCGCCCCGAAGGTTCAAGCCTCGATAAGCTCACACCGGTGAGCGGCGAGACGGCAGCCGAGATGACGGCCGAAAGTGACGGCCAGACGGGGACGCAACCCACGGTAGATCGGGAAGACGCCAAGGCGGCGGACACCCCATCGCCGACGGATGCCTCGTCGTACGTCAACGGCCAAAACACTTCCGGCGACCCCGCTGCGGACAGCTCGGCGACCCCTGAGCCGGCAGCCGGGCCAGAGGCGCCTGCTGCTGAGGCCCCGGCGCCTGCCGCCGAAGCGCCGTCTGCTGAGTTGTCCGCGCCGTCCGCGGAGGCGCCTGCTGCCGAGGCCCCGGCTCCTGCCGCCGATGCGCCGCCCGCTGAGTCGTCCGCTCCTGCCGCCGAGGCTGAGGCACCCGCAGCTGAGGCACCCGCGGCGGAGTCCCCTGCTGCCGAGTCGCCCACGACCCAGGCCCCCGCGTCCGAGCCGGCCGCGTCCAAGGCGCCCGCCGTGAAGCCCGACACCGAGCGGCCCGCCGTCGGCCCGAAGATCCTCGGCGTCGCCGCCGATCCCAAGCCGCTGCCGGCCGTCAAGGCGACCCTGCCCACGCGCAAGCGCCGCCGCCGCCCGTCAGCTGCCGAACGCCATCGCCGCGCCTTCTTCTCCGCCCTCACCGATCTGCGCCGCGGCGGCCCGGCAGCGGCACAAGCCGCCGCGCCCGCCGACGAGTCGGCTCCCGCGGCCGACGCCGAGGCG
>JBBSQG010000500.1:0-2312 GCA_038258125.1 Solirubrobacterales bacterium | reverse complement strand
TACTCGTCGTGGCTGGAGCAGAAGCAGAAGCGCATGGCGATGGAGGAGAAGACCGACAAGGCGCGCCAGAAGACGATCGACTCCGAGCTGCAATGGGTTCGCCAGAACGCCAAGGGCCGGCGCAAGAAGGCCAAGGCGCGCCTGAACAACTACGACGCGCTGCTGGCCGAGGATCGCAACGTCTCACTCGATCAGGTGCAGATCCACATCCCGGCGGGCCCGCGCTTGGGCGATGTCGTCGTCGAGGCCGAGGGGCTGCGCACGGGCTTCGGGGACCGCCTGCTGATCGAGGACCTGACCTTCAAGCTGCCGCGCGGCGGGATCGTCGGCGTGATCGGCCCCAACGGCGCCGGCAAGACGACGCTGTTTCGCATGATCACCGGCTCTGAGCAGCCCGATTCCGGTGAGCTGCGCGTCGGCGAGACCGTCGAGCTGGCCTACGTCGACCAGTCGCGCGACGCGCTGGACGACGACAAGAACGTCTGGCAGGAGATCTCCGACGGGATGGACACGATCAAGGTCGGCGACCAGACGATGAGCTCGCGCGCCTACTGCTCGTCGTGGAACTTCAAGGGCTCCAGCCAGCAGAAGAAGGTCGGCACGCTGTCCGGCGGCGAGCGCAACCGCCTGCACCTGGCCAAGCTGCTGCGCGCATGCGGCAACGTCCTGCTGCTCGACGAGCCGACGAACGACCTCGACGTCGACACGCTGCGTGCTTTGGCGGAGGCGCTGCTGGCCTTCGCCGGCTGCGCCGTGGTCATCTCCCATGATCGCTGGTTCCTCGATCGCGTCGCGACACACGTGCTCGCGTTCGAGGGCGACTCGCAGGTGCGCTGGTTCGAGGGCAACTTCGAGGCCTACGAGGAGCACCGCCGCGCGCTGCTCGGCGACGAGGCCGACCGCCCGCACCGGATCACGTACAAGCGCCTGACGCGCACGTGAGCCCGGCGCCGGACGTCTGCGTCACCGAGTTCACCGACCCCGCGTGCCCGTGGGCCTGGTCGGCCGAGCCGTTTCGCCGCCGGCTGCAGTGGCTCTACGGCGACGCGTTGGACTGGGGCCGGCGGATGGTCGTGCTCGCCGACACCGCCGAGGAGCACGCCGAGAGCGGCCACGACCCGAAGCGCCTGTCGCGCCTGTTCGCCCGGATCGCGCGCGACCACGGCATGCCGATCGACACCGGTCTCCGCGAGCGCGCCGCGGCGACCGAGCCGGCCTGCCGCGCCGTCGTCGCCGCGCGCCTGCACGCGCCCGGCGGCGAGGACGCGCTGCTGCGCGCGCTTCGCGTGCGCAACTTTGCCGGCGATCTGCTCGACGAGCCGGAGACGAGCGCCGCCGCCGCGGCCGATGCCGGCCTCGACGGCGCGCAGCTGCGCCGCTGGATGGGCGAGGCCGACGTCGAGGCGGCGCTCGCCGACGATCGCGCGCGGGCGCGCGAGCCGATCCCCGCGGCCCGCGTGCTCGACGCCAAGCTCGCCAACTGGTCGGGCGGCAGGCGCTACACGTGCCCGTCCTATGAGATCGTGCGCCGCTCCGACGGCCTTCGGATCGCCGTGCCGGGCTTTCAGCCGTTCGCCGTCTACGACGCGATCCTCGCCAACCTCGTCCCCGGCCTCGAGCGCCGCGAGGCCCCCGAGTCGGTCGAGGAGGTCCTCTCCTGGCGTGGGATCCCGCTGGCGACCCAGGAGGTCGCGGTCGTCTGCGACATCTCGTTCGAGCAGGCCCGCGAAGAACTGGGACGGGTCGCCGAGCAGCGCTACGTCGGCGCCGACGGCTTCTGGACCCTGGAGACGCGGTGAGGCGGCGCACGGCGCTGATCGGCGCCGGAGCGGCTGCGGGGCTGATCGCCCGCCGGGCCCTGGTCAAGCGCGAGTCCAGCACTGACAGCGCTGCCGAGGTCAACATCCTCGACCCCGGCCAGACGGTCAAGGTCGGCCGCGACGGGCCGGCGAGCTCGGTGCAAGAGGCCGAGATCGTCGTCTCCCGCGACTACCTCGACCGGATCTGGAGCCCCGATAGCCTCGAGCTCCTCGCCCGGGGCTACTGGCTCTTCCTCAGCCGCACCTTCCTGAAGCTGGTGTCGGTCTCCTACGCCGGGGACTCCAGAACGGTCAAGGCGCTCGGCCTGATCCCGCTGCTCCGCTTCCGCGGCCCAGAGTTCGAGACGTCCGAGCAAAGCGGCCAGGTCACCTGGCCCGTGGACCGCGGCGTTCTGGTCGCCCGCTCCGGTCGCGGCAAGGGTCATCTGCGGGTGGCGGTGCGCCGCTGCGACCGCGACCAAGTCGACCACGAATCCGATGCGAAGCTCGACC
>JBBSQG010000499.1:0-2319 GCA_038258125.1 Solirubrobacterales bacterium | reverse complement strand
CGGCGACGGGCTGCGGCGCGGGCGTCTGGCGCCGCCGCAGGGGCGGCGCCGCCACCGCCGGCGGCGGCGTGATGACGGCCGGCGCGGCGTCCGCGTCGCCTTCGGCGGAGAGCTGCTCGTGCAGCGCCGCGGGCGCGTGGTAGGTCTGAAATCCGGTCGCGCTCTTCGTGTCGGCACCGCCGCCCGAGCGCGAGGCTGGCCGCAGCGGCGTCGCCGTCTGTGGCGGGATGTCGTCCAGCTCGATCTCGCTGGCCGGCTTGAGCGCCGCATCGCGCCGCCACAGCGGGCCGACGTGCTCCAGCAGCGCCTCCTCGAAGGCCTCCCACGCGGCGCTCGCATCCTCGAAGCGGTCATCGGGGTCCTTCTCGGTCATCCGCTGGACCCAGAGCGCGACCGATTCGGGGATCAGCGGGTCGACCTCGCGCACGTCGGGCACCGGCTCGGTCACCTGCTTCATCAGCAGTGCCGCCTGCGAGCTCTCGGTGAACGGCAGCCGTCCGCTGAGCATCTCGTAGGTCATGCAGCCGACGGCGTACAGGTCCGACGCCGTCGAGACGTCCTTGGCCATCGCCTGCTCGGGCGACATGTACTCCGGCGTCCCGACCGTCATGCCCTCCGATGTCAGCCCCTTCTGGCCGCTCAGCGCCGCCTTGGCGATGCCGAAGTCGGCGACCTTCACGCGCCCGGCCTTCGTGATCAGCGCGTTCTCGGGCTTGAGGTCGCGGTGGACGATGCCGGCGTTGCCGGCGTAGGCGACGGCGGCGAGCAGGTCCTCGAGCACGCGGGCGGTCTGCGGCAGGCTCAGCTCGCCGATCAGCGGACGCAGCGAGCCGCCCTCCATGAGCTCCATCGCGATGAACGGCGTGCCGCTGTCGTCGAAGTACTCATAGACGGTGACGATGCTCTCGTGGTTCAGTGAGCCGGCAACGCGCGACTCGCGCAGGAAGCGCTCGGCGAAGGAGGGGTCGTCGGCGTTCAGGCCGGCCAGCTCCTTGAGCGCGACGAGCCGGCCGAGGTCGCGTTGGCGCGCGAGATGGACGAGCGCCATGCCACCGCGGCCGAGCTCACGGATGACGTCGTAGCTGTCAAGCGACATGGGACTACGCCAACGCCTTGACCTGGCCGGGGAAGGCGACGATCAGCGGCGACGGCGGGATCCCGCTCGTCACGCCGTTGATGCCGGCCAGCAGCACCGGCTTGCCCTGGACCATGACCGTCGGGCTCATGCCGACCATCGGGATCGGGATCTCGCTGGCGACGACGAGGCAGGGGGCGGTGGCCGGCGTCGGCGGCTGGGCGCAGCCGACGATCGGCGAGCCGACGATGTCGCCCAGGCACATGACGGGCTGGCCGCCCGCGAGCACCTTGAACTGCTTGGGGATCAGCGTCACCTGCCCGCCGTGGGCACACATGATCTTCGCGGCGGTGGTGACGATTGGGGACGGCATGATCGGTAGCTGCGACCCTAGTCCTCCGCTCGCGGTGCGTCCCCGTCCGATCGGGCACAGTTACGGGCACCGCACATCTGCGGGCTCAGTCCCCGGTGAGGATGTCGGTCACGACCTCGGCGGTGTGCTCGCGCTCGGCGGCGGGCTTGCTCGCCGCCTGCTTGACCGCCGAGGCGGTGACCGCGTCGTCCTTCGTGCGCCCGCGCCCGGTCAGCCCGCCGGTCAGCGTGTCCTGCGCCCAGCGCTCGCTGAAGCCGGCGCCGAAGGCGAGCACGCAGTAGAAGTAGAAGGCGTCCGTATCGTTCCCGGGCACCTTGAAGACCTCGACGAAGTTGCTCGACACGGCGAAGTAGATGAGCAGCCCGAAGATCGAGCCGATCCACGGGCGCAGCGAGCCGAGGAACAGCGTGTAGCCGCGCGCGATGTCGGAGTCCAGCGCGAACGAGCCGCTGTTGACGCGCGCGATCACGCTCACGACGGCCCCGAGCGCGCCCGCCACGAGGCAGCCGACGGTCGTCGAGGCGTGGACGCCCTCGCTGTCGAGGATGCTGCCCGCCGTCGCGTAGAGCAGCGCGAGCGCGGCGATCCCGACTGCCATCCCGGCGAAGTAGACGAGCTGCGCGTCGGCGTTGGTCGATTCGCGGTAGCTGCGGCGTACGTCGGCGAGCTGGCGCAGCTCGGCGGCGACGGCGGCCTTGTGCGCCTGCGGTGGGTTCTCGCCGCGCGCGTCGACGAGGCTCAGCAGATGGCAGGCGGAGGTCATGACCAGCTGGATCGCGATCCGCCGGCTGCGCCCGCGCAGGACCTCGCTGGCGCGGATCGCCATCTCGTCGCACTGATGCAGCGCGCGGGCGATGTCGGGCTCGTCCTT
>JBBSQG010000498.1:0-2322 GCA_038258125.1 Solirubrobacterales bacterium | reverse complement strand
CGCCCCCTGGCCCGCGACGCGCGCCTCGCCGATCTCCGCGCGCAGGGGCCCGCGCTCGCGGCCGTCCTCGCGGCCGAGGGCGGCGGCGAGCCGGGCGCCGCGCACGAGCGGCGCGCGGCGACCGGCGGCCCGCCATTGCAGCGTCGCGGGCAACACCTCGCGCGCGAGGTCGAGGTGCTTGGCGATCGACTCCTGCGCCTTGCGCCCGCGCGTCGCCAGCCGGTCGGCGACCGACAGCAGCGACACGTCGACCTCGACCGGCTCGCAGGAACGCAGGTAGCGATACAGCGCCCGTCGCGACAGCGGCCGCTCGTGGACGAGGAAGCCGAGGCGCAGGTGGTGGCGCGTGAGCGCGGCGACGTGGGCCTTCAGCCGCTCGCTGGCGCGCAGGCGGCTGAGCACGTCGCGCGTGAGCTCGGCCCCGGCGCGATCGTGGCCGAGGAACGTCGGCGTGCCGTCGTCGCGGTGCGCGAGCGTGGCGGGCTTGGCGATGTCGTGCAGCAGCGCGCCGAGGCGCAGCCCCAAGCCGCGGTCGACGTCATCGGCGAGCGGTTCGGCGAGCAGCGCCGTGATCATCGCCGCGGCGTCCGCAGCGACGCCGAGCGCCGCGGCCGGATCGGCCTGCAGCGCCACCGTCTGCTCGAGCACCTCAAGCGTGTGGGCGTAGACGTCGGCGTGGTGGTAGCGGTTCTGCTCGACGCCGCGCAGCGCGTGCAGCTCGGGCAGGATCGCCGCCGTCAGCCCGATCTCCTCCATGAGCGCCAGAGAGGCGACGACGCCGTCACCGCCGACGATCCGCTTCAGCTCGGCGAACACGCGCTCCTGCGCCACGTCAATGGCCTGTGGCGCGCTCGTGCGGGCCAGCGCGCGCGTCGCCGGCTCCGGGATGAGGCCGAGCTCCCCGGCCAGGCGCACGAGCCGCACCACGCGCAGGGGGTCGTCGGTAAAGGCGCGCGGCCCGACCGCCCGCAGCCGCCCGGCCGCCAGGTCCTCGATGCCGCCGTGCGGATCGATCCGCTCGCCGCCGAGCAGCGGCGCGGCGCTCGCGTGGACCGTGAACTCGCGCAGCGCCAGGTCGGCTTCCAGCGAGCCGCCGCGCAGCGGGCTGAGGTCTGCCTGCCAGCTGCGGTCGGCGGCGAGCACGCGCCAGGAGCCGAACGCGTCGGAGAGCTCGAACCGCGGGCCGCGGGCGATGCGCGCGAGCGCGCGAGCGGCCTGCGCGGGATCGCCTTCGACGGCAAGGTCGAGATCGGTCGTCGGGCGCCCGAGGATCGCGTCGCGGACGGCGCCGCCGACCAGCCACGCGCCGCGCTCTCCCAGCGCCTGGCGGGCCAGCGCGCGCGGGTCGCTCATCGCGCCCGCGGAGCGCGCATCATGCCGGCGCACCATCGTGGTGGTAGACGCGCGGGACGCGTCCCAGCAGCCCGCAGGTGACCTCGTAGTTGATCGTCCCCAGCCGCTTGGCCACCTCCTCGGCCGTGATCCGCTGCTCCCCCTGAGCGCCGATCAGCACCGCCAGATCGCCGACTGCGGCGGCCGGCGGGCTGCCGACGTCCAGCATGACGTTGTCCATGCTCACCGTGCCGACGAGCGGGCGGCGCGCACCGCGCACGAGCACCTCGGCGTTGTTCGTCAGCGCGCGCCGCACACCGTCGCCGTACCCGATCGGCAGCGTCGCGGTATGCGTCGCCTCGCGCGCGACGAAGCGGCGCCCGTAGCCAGCGCTCTCGCCGGCCGCGATCGGCTTGACGGCGGCGACGTAGGAGCGCAGCTCGAGGGCGGGTTCGAGGTCGCGCGCGGAAGGGTTCTCTCCAAACGGGTCCAGGCCGTAGATCGCCACGCCGGCCCGGACCATGTCGTACTGCGCGGCGGCGTCGCGCAGCGCCGCGGCGCTGTTGGCGGCGTGCAGGATGAGCGACGGATGGCGGGCCTTCAGCGCCGGCCCCCACGCGTCGAAGCGCGCGAGCTGCTCATCGAAGAACGCGTCGCCGCGCTCGTCGGCGGTGGCGAAGTGGGTCATCGCGCCGGCGAGGAACACGCCGTCGGTGTCGAGCGCCGCCTGCGCGACACGGGTCGCAACGGCCGGATCGCGGGTGCCCAGGCGCCCCATCCCGGTGTCGAGCTTGACGTGCACCGAGCCGCCGCCGAGCACGGCGACCGCTGCCACGAACGACGCGTCCCAGGCGACGACGTCGGCGCCGGCGTCGAGCGCGACCACGAGCTCGGCGCGCGACAGAGCGCCCATCACGAGGATGGGGGCATGGATGCCGTCTGCGCGCAGCGCCGCCGCCTCGTCTGCCGCCACAACGGCCAGCCAGGTCG
>JBBSQG010000497.1:0-2331 GCA_038258125.1 Solirubrobacterales bacterium | reverse complement strand
CACCATCAAAACGATCGGTAATGCCCAGTCGATGCGCCTGATGGCGTCGATGGTGGGTCCGACGGTCGAAGGCGCCTCGGTGACGTCGAGCACGAGGAGCTCGATGGACTTCTGGTTTCGCAGCTTGCGAAGAGCGTCGGCACTCGTGGGCGCGGTGCTCACGACGTAGCCCGCGTCTCGGCGCGCCGGCGCGATCGTGGTCGAGGCGGCGTCGTTCGTTGCGGCCCCGAGGACACGCGGCAGATCGAGGTGGAGACCGTGGATTCGGGTCGTCGGTTCACGATGCACTGCGTTCATCTTTCGATGGCCTCCTGGTTCCGCAGAATGGTGGATGCCACGCGGCTCATCAGCCGCGAGGGATTTTGTTCTCCAGGTGCTCGTGCTGCCACTTCTGCCAATCGTCGAGCGTGGTCCGCGTCCGCGGCACGACACGCTGTGCAACCCCCTGGGTCAGGATAGTTGCCGCCTCCGCTGCTGAGACCGAGGGGGGCGAGATGCGATGGAATTGTGGTCGAGTACACCGATGGATTTCGTAGGCGGATGGTGCAGCGGATGACGCCGCCGAGGGCGACCAGTGCGACGGCGCTTTCGGCGGAGGTGGGCGTGGGGCAGCCGACGCTGTCGCGGTGGCTGCGCGAGGCGGCTACGGTTGACAGCATGGCAAAGTCGAAGAAGCCGAAGCCACCGACGCCCGACGCGGTCACGCCGCGAAGGCACGCGTCGTCGTGGTCGGCCGAGGAGAAGTTCGCCGCGGTGCTGGAGGCCGCGGCGGTTGCGGAGAGCGCGCTGGGCGGTTGGCTTCGCGCGAAGGGCCTGCACGAGGAGGGCTTGGCGCGGTTCCGTGAGGAGGTTCGCAGCGCTGCTGTCGCCGGACTGCGTCTGGGCCCCAGGTCGACGAAGGCGTCGGCGGGCGATAGGAAGCGCATCAAAGAGCTGGAGCGTGAGCTGAAGCGCAGCAATGCGGCGCTCGCCGAAACGGCGGCGATCCTGGTCCTCAGAAAAAAAGCAGTCGCCCTCTGGGGGGGAGAGGGCGACGACACGTAAGCGAAGATCGTGATGAGGCCCTCTCCCTCATCAAAGAGGCCGTCGCGGCGGGCTGTCGCCACCGCGTGGCCTGCAACGAGCTCGACCTGGACCCCCGAACGGTGCAGCGATGGCGCACGCAACCCGACGGCGGAGTCGATCGACGACGCGGCCCGGCAATGCCGCCGAAGCAGAAGCTCTCGCTCGAGGAGCGCGCTCAGGTCCTCGCATTGGCCAACACGCCCGAGTTTCGAAACCTCTCGCCGAAGCAGATCGTTCCTCGCCTTGCCGACCGTGGTGAATACGTTGCATCCGAGTCGACGTTCTATCGCGTGCTGCACGCAGAGAAGCAGATGGCGCACCGGGGATGCTCCGCACCGCGAACGTGCAGGCGTCCTGAAGAGCTGGTCGCCGCCCGGCCGAATCAGGTCTGGAGCTGGGACATCACGTACCTCCCGAGCCCCGTGCGCGGGCAGTACTACTACCTCTACCTCTTCGTCGACGTCTGGAGTCGCCGCATCATGAAGGCTGTCGTGCACAAGGAGGAATGCAATGAATTCGCTGCGACGCTCATCACGTCGGCGGCTAGCGAGTACGGCATCGAGCCCCACACGCTGACCCTCCACTCCGACAATGGCGGCGCGATGAAGGGCGCCACCATGCTCGCCACGATGCAGGCTCTCGGCGTCGTGCCGTCCTTCAGCCGACCGAGCGTCAGCGACGACAATCCCTACTCCGAGTCGCTCTTCCGGACGCTGAAGCATGTCCCGTCGTATCCACGAAAGCCCTTCGAATCGCTCGACGCCGCGTGGGCGTGGGTCGAGCGATTTGTAGCCTGGTACAACTGCGAGCATCGCCACAGCGCGATCGGCTTCGTGACGCCCGACGAGCGGTACAATGGTTTGGACATCGCCGTGTTGATGGCGCGTCGGGCGGTCTACGAGGCGGCGCGCCGGAAGCGACCAGAGCGCTGGCCCCAAGCAGCCAGGAACTGGGATGCACCGGCGCTCGTGGCCCTGAACCCGCGCGAGCTCTCCACCAAGGCTCGGGCGTCGAGTTCGCTCCGCTGCGGAGCGGAGTCGACGACGAGCTTGGTGCCGTCGTCGACCTCGCCGAGCGGCGCTACGACTCCACGGCACCACGCCGAGACGCAGGCTGCCGCATGACATCGAGGCGGCAACTATCTTGACGCTCACCGGCGGCGTCGACGATTCCTGCTCGCTTACACCTGGGCACAGCGTCGGTTGGCCGCAATCAAGCATGAGGATCCCGCGCCGTCCGTGATCTCTTCGCCCGTTCTCACTCGGT
>JBBSQG010000496.1:0-2336 GCA_038258125.1 Solirubrobacterales bacterium | reverse complement strand
CTCGGCCTCGATCAGCGTGTGCGCGTCGGAGAACTCGGTCACATGCGGCGCGTCGCGCACCTCGCCGATGTCGCGCCCGAGCAGCGTGCGGGCGAGCGTTGTCTTGCCGGCATTGGTGTGCGAGACGAGGGCGAGCGAGATTGAGCCGCTCATGGCGGGCGGCGCCCGCTCGACCGCGGCGTCAGTGAGCGCGGTGACGCGAACGCCGTCTCGAGCGGCACCGCCGCATCCGCGCCATGCTCGAGGTCGACGACGAGCGGAACGATGCCCAACCGCTCGCCCCAGCTCCGCCAGGCCTCGCGGCGCTGTGCAACGCGCTCGTCCAGGCCAGCGAAGCGGCGTGAGAACGCGCCGCCGTCCACTGCGGCGGCGATGACCGCGCCGGCCGGCAGCGCCGCCGCCAGCCGCGACACGAACCGGGCGTGGTGTTCGTCCTCCGGCGTCGCGCTCAGGTCGAACAGGACGATGGCGTGCGTCGTCGTGCCCGAGACCTTCGGCAGCGGCGCGTCTTCCTCGCCGAAGGCCACGCTCGGTTCGAGGTTCAGGTCGACACCGCCGCCGAACGAATCGGCGAGCCACGCCCGCAGGCCGAGCGCCGCCTGGGGCGACGGTGACAACGCGTACGGAACCACGACGACGTGCGCGTCGCGGCCACCGCGGAGGCGGGCGAGTCGCTCGAAATACGGGTCGCCCAGCGGCATGGGAAACGAGCCGCTGCGCCACGCCGCCACGGCACCGCAGGTGAGTGCGAACACGGTTCGCGGCACGACGACGACGATCGCCAGCGTGAGCGCGATGAGGTGCAGCCAGGGTGCCGCGGGCGCGCCGACCGTGCCGGCGCCGGCCGCCGCGCGCATCGCCGTGAACGCCGCTTCGTCGGGCAGCGCGATTCCGGCGAGCGCCGACGCCGGCGCGAACACCGTCGAGACCAGCGCATGCGCCGCGTGCGCGTCGAGCAGCGTGCTCTCCCAGACGACGCGGTAGTCGAGCGCCAGTCCGCGGAGGTAGAGGCCGGCGATGAAGCCCAGTCCGATCGCCGCGGCGCCGGCATGCAGCAGCGTCTCGCCGCGCAACATCGCCAGCCCGCGGCTGCGAGTGAGCCAGAGCGCGGCATAGCGGCGCGGCGCTTCGAGACCCCCCTTGGCGGCGCGGCGGATCGGGCCGATGCCACGCTGGGCGAGCGCTTGCGCGAAGCGCAGGATCGGGCCGGGTGCGGTCGACGATGAGCGACGCGCCAGCCGCACCAGCGGCACGACGAGCAGCAGCAGGTAGACGATCACGTTCCACAGTAGCACGCCCCACAGCGGCGGCGCGAGCAGGTTGATGCGCTGGTTCGAGCCGATCGTGTCGGCGGCGACGCCGAGCGTGACAGCGACCACGAGCACCACCGCGAGCGCCCCACCGCGCATCGTCGGCTCGACGGCGAGCCGCACCAGCTGCGGCTCGCGCTCGGCGAGCCGGTGCATCGCGTGGACGGCACGCTTCGCCACGAAAGCATCGAGGTCGTCGCCCGCGGCCGACGCCTCGCCGGCGACGCGATCGGCCCAGGCGCGGTCGTCGCCGCTCCAGCTCGGACTGGCCGGCGTCACGCTCTCGAACGCTTCGAGCAGCGTGACTTCGCGGGCGCGGCGCGCGTCCACCGTGCGGTCAGCCGGCGCTGGCGGCAAGCGCCCGCGCGATCAGGATCTTCTGCACGTCCGACGTACCCTCGTAGATGCTGCACACGCGCACGTCGCGCCAGATGCGCTCGACCGGGAAGTCGGCGACGTAGCCATAGCCGCCGTGCACCTGGATCGCCTCGCTGCAGACGCGCTCGGCCATCTCGCTCGCGAACAGCTTGCCCATCGCCGCCTCCTTCAGGCAAGGCATGCCGGCGTCCTTCAGGCTCGCCGCGTGGTGCACGAGCTGGCGTGCGGCCTCGATCTGCGTGGCCATGCCGGCGAGTCGGAACTGCACCGCCTGGTGCTCGAAGATCGGCTTGCCGAAGGCGACGCGCTCCTTCGCATAGGCGAGTGCTGCCTCGAACGCGGCGCGCGCCATGCCGATCGCCTGCGCGCCGATGCCGATGCGGCCGCCTTCAAGGCCAGAAAGCGCGATCTTCAGCCCCTGGCCTTCGTCGCCGAGGCGGTTCTCCATCGGAACACGACAGTTCTCGAACACGATCTGCGCCGTGTCGCTCGCATGCTGCCCGGCCTTTTCCTCGAGACGCGCGACGGCGTAGCCGGGGGTCGTGGTCGGCACGACGAACGCCGAGATGCCGCGCTTGCCGGCCGCCTTGTCGGTCACGGCCATGACGATCGCGACGTCGCCGTTCTTGCCGCTGGTGATGAACTGCT
>JBBSQG010000495.1:0-2357 GCA_038258125.1 Solirubrobacterales bacterium | reverse complement strand
CTGCTGCGCGCGATGCTGCTCATGCGCGCGATCGAGGAACGCGCGATGAACCTCTACCGGCAGGGAAAGGTGCCCGGCTCCTTCTACGACGGCTTCGGCCAGGAGGCCGTCTCCGTCGGCGCGACCTGGGCGATGGCCGGCGCCGACCGCCTCTGTGTCCTGCACCGCGACCTCGGCGCGCATCTCGTGCGCGGCGTGCAGCCGGCGACCGTGCTGGCGCAGTACATGGGGCGCGAGGCCGGTATCACGAGCGGCCGCGACGGCAACGTGCACTTCGGCGACTACCGCACCGGCTGCGTCGGCATGGTCTCGATGCTGCCCGACATGATGCTCGTCGCGACCGGCATGGCGATGGCCTTCAAGCTGCGCCGCGAGGCGCGCTGCGCGCTGACGTGGTTCGGGGACGGCTCGACCTCCCGCGGCGACTTCCACGAGGCGATGAACTGGGCAGGCGTCCAGCACCTGCCGGTCATCTTCGTGCTGGAGAACAACCAGTTCGCCTATTCGACGCCGATCAAGCAGCAGTTCGCCGTCAACCCCGTCGAGCGCGCGGCCACGTACGGCTTCCCCGGCGTGTCGGTCGACGGCAACGACGTCGAGGCGATGTTCGAGGCGACGCGGATCGCGCGCGAGCGCGCGATCGCGGGCGGCGGCCCGACGCTGATCGAGGCCGTGACGATGCGGATGCACGGCCACGGCGCGCACGACGACATGAAGTACGTGCCCAAGGCGCTCGTCGAGGAGTGGCGCCAGAAGGACCCGATCGATCGCCAGAGCGCGCGCGTCGAGGCGCTCGGCGTCGATGTCGACGCGCTGCGCGCCGATGTCCGTGCCGAGGTCGAGGCGGCATCCAAGCAGGCGCTTGCGGGGCCGATGCCCGACCCCGAGACGGCGACCGACCGCCTGTTTTCACCGCGCGACGCCGAGGAGATCCTGCTCGAGGACGGCGAGGCGCCGTGGAGCGGCTTCGGGAGCGCGTCATGAGCGAGATGACCTATCTGCGGGCGATCTCCGATGGTCTGCGCAGTGAGATGCGCGACGACGAGCGCGTCATGCTGATGGGCGAGGACATCGGCGTCTACGGCGGCGCGTTCAAGGTCACCGACGGCTTCATCGAGGAGTTCGGCGCCGACCGCGTCATGGACACGCCGCTGGCCGAGTCGGGGATCGTGGGGACCGCCGTCGGCGCGGCGGTCGTCGGGCTGCGCCCGGTCTGTGAGATGCAGTTCGCCGACTTCGTCGCGTGCGGCTTCGATCAGATCATCAACGTCGCCGGCAAGATGCTCTACCGCCAGGGCCTGCCGGTGAACATCACCGTGCGGCTGCCCAGCGGAGGCGGCTTCTCGGGCGGCCCGTTTCACTCCCAGAACCCCGAGGCATGGTTCATGCACTCGCCGGGTCTGAAGGTCGTCGCACCGAGCACCGCCGAGGACGCCAAGGGGCTCATCATCGCCGCCATCCGCGATCCGAACCCGGTCATCTACATGGAGCACAAGAACCTCTACCGCCATGTCAAGGGCGAGGTTCCCGATGGCTCCTACGAGACGCCGTTTGAGGCGCGGGTCGCGCGCGAGGGAACAGACCTCGTCGTCATCACCTACGGCGCGATGGTGCACACGGTGCTCGAGGCGACCGAGGACCTTGACGACGCCTCGATCATGGTGCTCGACCTGCGCTCGCTCGTGCCGCTCGACGAGCGCGCGATCCTCGACGCCGTCCACGAGTGCTCGAAGGTCGTCATCGTCGACGAGGCCAACCAGACGTGCGCGGCGGGCGCCCAGGTCGCGGCGCTGATCGCCGAGCACGGTTTCGAGGACCTCGACGGGCCGGTTGTCCGCGTCGCCTCGCCGGACGTGCCGATCCCGTTCTCGCCGACGCTCGAGGCCGCCGTCCTGCCGTCCGTCGATCGGGTGAGGGAGGCCTGCCGTCAGCTCCTCGAGTACTGATCCGGCGACGGTGGTCGACGTGACGATGCCGCAGATGGGCGTCTCCGTCGCGGAGGGAACGGTCGTGCAGTGGCGCAAGCAGCGCGGCGACTGGGTCGAGGCCGACGAGACGATCTGCGAGATCTCGACCGACAAGATCGACACCGAGGTCCCCGCGCCGGCGAGCGGCCGCCTGCTCGAGGTGCTCGTCGAGGTCGGCGTGACCGTCGACGTCGGCGTGACGCTCGCGCGGATCGCCACCGACGCGCGGCCCGGCGAGCCGCACAGCTCCGAGGACGAGGCTCGCGCCGCGCCGGCGGCGGCTGCGACGCCCACCCCGCCCGCGCCGGCGCCGGCAGCGCCGCGCGGACCGGCCCGGAGCGCGCCGTCACCGGCCCCCCGCGAGCCCGGCCGCAACGGCCGCGCCGCCCG
>JBBSQG010000494.1:0-2367 GCA_038258125.1 Solirubrobacterales bacterium | reverse complement strand
GACCCGGTCGGGCGCTACGTCGTCGCCGCCAGCACGCCGCCGGAGCACTACGAGGCCGCCGTCGCGCGCGCTGTCGAGCGCATTCGCGCCGGCGCGCTGGAGAAGGTGGTGCTGGCGCGCGAGGTGCAGGTCCATGCCCCGGCGCCCCACGACGCAGCGGCGGTGTTCGGCATCCTGCGCGACGGCTTCCCCGCCTGCTTCTGCTTCTGCGCCGGGCGCGGCGACGCGGCCTTCGTCGCCGCCAGTCCCGAGCTGCTGATCCGCCGCGAGGGCATGCGCGCGAGCACGCTCGCGCTCGCCGGCTCGACGCGGCGCAGCGCCGACCCGTCCGTCGACGATCACCTCGGCGAGCAGTTGCTGCGCTCCGACAAGGACCGCGTCGAGCAGGCGATCGTCGCCCGCCGCATCGAGCAGGCGCTGCGGCCCCACAGCCTCTGGGTCAC
Source organism: Solirubrobacterales bacterium (assembly GCA_038258125.1). Classification (GTDB taxonomy): domain Bacteria; phylum Actinomycetota; class Thermoleophilia; order Solirubrobacterales; family Solirubrobacteraceae; genus CADCVQ01. The sequence goes on along the minus strand of JBBSQG010000494.1, from coordinate 1,924 downwards.
GGCCGCCGAGGAGCCGGTGATCGCGAAGATGGCGAACATCCAGCATCTCGCGACGCCGATCCGCGCCCAGCTCGCCCGTCCGGTCAGCGCGGTCCGGCTGGCGGGGCTGCTGCACCCGACGCCCGCCGTCGGCGGCGAGCCGTTCGCTGTCGCCGAGCCGCTGATCCCCGCGCTGGAGGGCCTGGATCGCGGCTGGTACGCGGGGCCGGTCGGCTGGACGGACACCAACGAGGACGGCGAGTTCTGCGTTGCCCTGCGCTGTGGGCTGCTGCGCGGCACGGTCGCGCGCTGCTACGCCGGAGTCGGTGTCGTGCGCGACTCCGACCCCGCCTCCGAGCTCGCCGAGACCGACGTGAAACTTGGCGCGTTGCTCCCCGTGCTCGCCGGCTGAAACGGGACCGCGCCGAGCCACGGCGCCGCGCCGGCAGGTCCCGCGGAGACTGGGAGTTCGGGCCTGGCGTGGCGCGTCAACGCTTCTGTGGGGAGCGCGCGCTAGGGTGCGGACTCGGCGCGTTGACATTCGCGCGGATATCCGTACGGTCTGCGATACGGACTCAGGGGAGCAGTTCGGTGCCCGCGGGGCGCCGGGGGTCATATTTTCGAGTGGGGAGGTATCTCTATGAGCCTTGCGGCAAGGGCTGGCATTGCGTTTGGGGCGTTCTACGTCACGATCGGGGTGATCGGCTTCTTCGTGACGGGCTTCGGCGGAGCGCTGACCGGATTTCACGGCGACAAGCTGATCCTGATCCACATCAATCAGTTCCACAACATCGTGCATCTCGGGATCGGGGCGTTCCTGCTCATCATGTCGATGCAGAAGAACACCGCCGCCGCCGAGGGCGCGGTCATGGGCGTCGGGCTCTTCTACGTCGTCGCCTTTGTCATCGGCGTCATCGCGAGCGACAACCTCACGATCCTCGGCATCTCTGGCGCAGGCGACGCGGCGAACGTCTTCCACCTGCTCAGCGGCGTTCCGCTGCTGGTGATCGGACTGCTGTCCAGCGCGGCCACTGCGACGGCGATGAAGCGACGCGGTTTGGCGTAGCGCCCCGGCGCTCGTCGATTGCCGCTACGGGCGGGCCTGCGGGTCCGCCCGTTGCGCGTCCGGGGCGGCCGTGAGGAGGGTGGCGGCCGGCCGGCCGTCGTCGTCGAGGGCGGCGCTCAAGACATCGCCGGCGAGCGCAGCGACCTTGGCCGTGCGGGCAGCCGCGTCGAGGCCGTTGGGCGGGCAGCCGCGCGGGTGCTTGATGCGTGCCACAACCTCGCCGTCGAAGGCCAGGCGCGCTTCGTTGGCGCCGAGCGCGGGATCGGTGCGCACGGCAATCCGGGCCCCGAGCGCGGCGACGTCGACGTAGAGGGCGTCGAACGCGTCGAGTCCCGGCGCGCCGTGCAGCAGCGCGTAGGCCGTCAGGTAGGGGATCGAGAACTTCGCCTCCAGGCCGTCGCGGACCCGGTCGAGCGCCGCCGCCTGGCGCGAGATCGGATGGACGCTGACGATGATCACCGTGTCGCGTGAGGGCGCCGCCCCGACGAGCCGACCGGCGTCGATTGCTGCGTGCGTCTGCAGGCAGCAGGGGTAGGCCTTCAGCCAGTTCTCGTCGATCGCGCCGCCGGCCTCGAGCAGCGCATCGAGCGTCGCGCCGCTCGTCGCCACGCCGAAGGCCTCGGCGAAGCCGCCGCGGCCGGCCATGATCGCGGCAGTGTCGACCCGTGCCCCGGCGGCGGCGAGCCGTGCGGCCTGCACGCCGGCCGCCACGGCGAGCCCGACCTGCAGCGACTTGCCATCCGAGCCGAACGCGGCGCGCAGGCCGCCGGCGCGCAGCAACGCCAGCGCGATTGCCGAGCGGGTGCGCGGCTCGTCGAGCCCGAGCAGGTGCGCCGCCGCCACCGCGGCGCCGGCGCCGGCGCAGACGGGCGTCGGGGG
>JBBSQG010000493.1:0-2373 GCA_038258125.1 Solirubrobacterales bacterium | reverse complement strand
TTGCGCAGCGACTCCTCCGAGCGGTTGGGGATGTCGCGCGTGATCTCCTCGTCGCCGAGGCCGACATGCCGTTCATGGAGGACGGCACGCCGGTCGACGTGATCCTCAACCCGCTCGGGGTGCCGAGCCGGATGAACGTCGGCCAGCTGTTGGAGACCCACCTCGGCTGGGCCGCCGCTGAGGGCTGGTACGACGACGGCACCGAGGCCTACAAGCTCGCCCAGCAGCAGACGACCGCCGACGGCCGCCCGGGCAAGGTCTACACCGCGACGCCGGTGTTCGACGGCGCCTCGGTCGAGGACGTCGACAACGCCCTGGTGAAGTGGCAGGACGAGCACAAGGGCCGCATTCGGATGGACATCGACAAGTCAGCTCGCCCGGGCATCCGCGCGTCGGGCAAGTTCACGCTGTTCAACGGGCGCACCGGCGAGCCGTTCGAGCAGCAGGTGACGGTCGGCTACATGTACATCCTCAAGCTGCTGCACCTCGTCGACGACAAGATCCACGCGCGCTCGACGGGCCCGTACTCGCTCGTCACGCAGCAGCCCCTGGGCGGCAAGGCCCAGTTCGGCGGCCAGCGCTTCGGCGAGATGGAGGTCTGGGCGCTGGAGGCCTACGGCGCGGCGTACACGCTGCAGGAGATGCTCACGATCAAGTCCGACGACACGGTCGGGCGCGTGAAGGCCTACGAGGCGATCGTCAAGGGCGAGAACATCGCCGAGCCGTCGATCCCGGAGTCCTTCAAGGTGCTGCTCAAGGAGATGCAGTCGCTGGCGCTCGACGTCAACGTCGTCTCCGAGGAGGGCGCCCGCGCCGAGATGCGCGACGAGGACGACGACCTTCTGCGTGCGGCCGAGGAGCTCGGCATCGACCTGTCGGGCGTGCGCGCCGCCGGCAACGGCGTCCCGGCCGCCGCCGAGGCCGACGCCGGCGCAGAGGCGCCGGCCAAGGCCGACGCCGCCGTTCCGATCGACGCCGAAGCACCCGCGGAGACGTGATCGCGGCGCAGCACCGCGAACACCGAACTCCCTCCAGGCGGGGAGCCGACGGACTCCCCGCCCCATCACTGACGTAAGGATCCCCCTTGATCGATATCAACAACTTCGACGCCATCGAGATCGGCCTCGCCTCCTCCAAGCAGATCCGCGGCTGGAGCTCGGGCGAGGTCACCAAGCCCGAGACGATCAACTACCGCACCCTGAAGCCCGAGAAGGACGGCCTGTTCTGCGAGCGCATCTTCGGTCCGACGAAGGACTGGGAGTGCTACTGCGGCAAGTACAAGCGCGTCCGCTACAAGGGCATCGTGTGCGAGCGCTGCGGCGTCGAGGTCACGCGCTCCAAGGTGCGCCGCGAGCGCATGGGCCACATCGACCTCGCGGCTCCGGTCAGCCACATCTGGTTCTTCAAGGGCGTCCCCAGCCGCATCGGCTACCTGCTCGACATGGCGCCCAAGGAGCTCGAGAAGGTCCTCTACTTCGCCGCGTCGATCGTGACGTGGGTCGACGACGAGGCGCGCGAGCGCGACACCGCCGACCTCGAGCTGAAGGTCAACGAGGTGCTCGACGCCTACGCCGCCGAACGCGAGGAGCGCGTGCTCGAGCTCTCCGAGCAGCAGGCGCGACGCGAGAGCTACCTGGAGACGGGCGCCGAAGCCAAGGACTTCGACGACGAGGACCACATCTGGGCCGAGCACCTCGACATCGACGTCTCCAAGCTCGACGACGACGAGCGCGCGAAGATGCTCAAGGACCTGCGCAAGACCTTCGAGTCCGACATCGCCGACACCGAGGCCTACATCGAGGACGCCGCCGAGCGCATGCGCCAGGTCTGGCAGCTGTTCAAGGACATGGAGCCCAAGCGGATCGAGCACGACGAGACGATCTTCCGCGAGCTCAAGGAGCGCTTCGGCTCCCCCTACGGCTTCGGCGAGTACTTCCGCGGCGGCATGGGCGCCGAGGCGATCCGCGACCTGCTCCAGCAGGTCGACCTCGAGGACGAGGCTGAGGAGCTCGGTGAGCTCGTGCGGACCGCCAAGGGCCAGAAGCAGGCCCGCTCGGTCAAGCGCCTGAAGGTCGTCAGCGCGTTCATCCAGTCCGGCAACCGCCCGGAGCAGATGATCCTCGAGGCCGTGCCGGTGATCCCGCCGGAGCTGCGCCCGATGGTCCAGCTCGACGGCGGCCGCTTCGCGACATCCGACCTCAACGACCTCTACCGCCGCGTCATCAACCGCAACAACCGATTGAAGCGGCTGCTCGACCTCGGCGCGCCGGAGATCATCGTCAACAACGAGAAGCGGATGCTGCAGGAGGCCGTCGACGCGCTGTTTGACAACGGCCGCCGCGGGCGCCCCGTCACCGGCCCGGGCAACCGGCC
>JBBSQG010000492.1:0-2380 GCA_038258125.1 Solirubrobacterales bacterium | reverse complement strand
CTCGGCTTCAAGCAGTGGGGCACCGTGTTCCCTGGTGCCGCGTGCGTCGTTGCACTCGTTGATCGATTCGCCCAGCACTGTCACCGCATGGAGATCCTCGGCGAGTCCTACCGCGACAAGCACCGACTCGATCCCGACCGCCCCACGCCAGCGCCGAGCCGGTCCCGTCGCAAGCGGTCGTGACTGGCTGATCGGCGGTCCCGAGTCGCGCCTCGGGACCGCTGATCAGGTCGACCGTCAGATCACGACGGAAACCGTCCGCCGTTAACACTCTACTTTCGGACCAGCTCGACGACTTCGTCGAACGAGGCGCGCGCGCTCTCTTCCGCAACGATTCGCCGGACCTCGTGGGAATACTTCTCTGCGGCGAGCTCCATCGTCGCGTCGAGCGGGACCAGCCCTTCGACGCCGGATGCTTGGTACAGCGTCCTCTCGAGAACGACTTCCAAACTCTGTCATTACCGTCCGCGAACTTTGGCGCTGCTGCACTCGCTCGACGCCTTCGGCGTCGGTCACCGAGACCGGTCGCTCTTGCGCTGCCCGCTGATCAAAGTGCGCCGGCATCATAGAGCGCAACAGCTCGCGACCATGGGTCCGCAACATCCGCTCGATCTCGTGCAGTGGAGCGGCCATCGCTTCCGGACTGATCAAGTCGTCCTCGAGCTTCTTCATGTTCCGCTGAGACTCGCAGAACAGGCTGTCATTGGCGATCCTCGACGCGCGGGCGGTGCTCATGAGGCCGCGGACGCTACCCGCTCGCACTCGATCCGGAAAGCTGCCCCGAAACCAACCTCGCGGAATCGATCAGGTTTCCGCCGTCGCGGAAGATCCGCACCCATCTGCATTCGAAGCGTGCCGTGGCGACAACGAACTGCGCTGCAACGCCACCGGCAACAACTACGAATCGGTGCAGTGCGAGCGCGGCTGCAGTGGTGCGACTTCCGGATGCCGACTCTGCGAGCCGAGCGAGACGCAGTGCACGAACGGGGCAGTCGCGACGTGCGACTCAGCCGGCAACGTCTCGTCAACCCAGGCGTGCGCTCTCGGCTGCTTCGAGGCTGAACCGCGGTGTCGCAGAATCGAACCGTCGAACAACCTCGGTGCGTATCTCGACATGGTTCCCGCTGGCCCTGACGGAACCTGTCAACGAGTTTGAGACACCGGAGAGCATTAGTTTAGTGAATCGATCGCCGGCTGATCAGCGCCTCCCGTCTTGGGCTTGTTGATCCACACTGCCGTCGGCAGCGCAGGCGGGCGAGGTGCGCCGTGGACGAAGCGCTCGGGATGCGCGCGGTGTGCAGCGGCGAGGACGACGGCGCGGGCGTCGGTGCGTTGCTTGGCGCGGCCATAGTGGACGTCGGCGGGCGTGTGCAGGCCGATACCGCTGTGCCGGTGCTCGTCGTTGTACCAACGGAAGAAATCGACGCAATACGAGCGCGCGTCCTCGATGCAGCCGAAGCGCTCCGGGAAGTCGGGACGGTACTTGAGGGTCTTGAAGGCAGCCTCGGAAAACGGGTTGTCGTTGGAGACGTGGGGGCGCGAGTGCGTCTTGGTGACGCCGAGGTCGGCGAGGAGCTGCGCGACGAGCTTGGAGCGCATCGAGCTGCCGCGGTCGGCGTGGATCGTGAGCTGGCCGCGTGTGATGCCTTGTCGCTCGCAGGTCTCGCCAATCAGCTTCTCTGCCAGCGTCGCGCTCTCGCCGTCCGCGACCATCCAGCCGACGACGCATCGGCTGAAGACGTCGATGATCACGTACAGGTAGAAGTACGACCAGGTCGTTGGGGCCTTGAGCTTGGTGATGTCCCACGACCAGAGCTGGTTGGGCGCGGTGGCGAGGAGCTCGGGCGCGGCGTAGCGCGGGTGCATGAGCTGAGCGCGGCGCTCGCGGACCTCGTGGCTCGCGGCGAGCACGCGGTACATCGTGCGCTCGGAGCAGATGAAGTGCCCCTCGTCGAGCCGCGTCGCGTAGACCTGCGCCACGGCGAGGTCGGCGAACCGGTCCTCGTGAAACAGGTCGAGCACGGCGCGCTTCTCCTCGGGCAACAACGAACGTGGCGACCGCATCCGGTACCGCGGGCCGTACACGCGCGGTGCCCGCGACCGGTAGTAGCTCGCGCGGCAGACACCGAGCGCCTCGCACGTCGCGTCGATGCCGTCGACCGCTGAAGTCTCGTCGACGATCTTCATCATGGCTTCGTCTCGCTCTCGCTCTCCAGCGGAATCCCGAACAGCTCCGACACTTTCCTAAGAAACTCCAACGGTGGCGTTCTCCTTAACCATCGTGAATCCCATCTGTTTTGCTCGTCGATGAAGTTGGTGAACGACGCGCTGCTTGTACTTCTCCTCGTAGTGGTCTTGTCCCGGATCGACGTAGGCCATG
>JBBSQG010000491.1:0-2387 GCA_038258125.1 Solirubrobacterales bacterium | reverse complement strand
TGCGCGGCGTCTGCCGGTCCCGGGGGCGCAGCGTGACGACGTTGTCGCGGTGCGCGGGCGGCGTGAGCTCGAGCACGACGCCGCCGAGGAAGGTGTCCGGGCTGACCGGCTCCAGGCGACGGGGAAGCTCTATGACACGGGGGGAGGTCATGTCCGTATGAGCGCGCTGGGAGGCATGTGACTACGTGCGTTGCGTCACACATCCCGGATCAGTCCCACGCGGCCGCTGGCTGGGCGCAGGCTGGCGCCGCCGCGACCCTCAGGCGAGCGACTCGAGCGCCGCGCGCAACGTGCGCGCGGTCCGCTCGGGGGCATACGCGGCCACGCGCGCGGCGCCCCGCTCGCGCAGCGTGGCACGCAGCTCGTCGTCGCCGACCGCGAGCGCCAGCAGCTCGGCGGCGACGCTCTCGTCGTCGCCGTCGGCGAGCAGCAGCGCGGCGTCGCCCGCGACCTCCGGCACTCCGCCGATCGCGCGCGCGATGACCGGCACGCCGAAGTGGAAGGCCTCCAGCAGCGGGATGCAGAAGCCCTCGTGCTCGGACATGCATAGGAAGGCGTGCGCCGAGCGCCAGCGGTCGGCGAGCTGCTCCCGTGTCAGCCCCGACTCGATCGTGACCCGCCCCGGTGAGATCTCCTCGGCGAGGACGCGCATCGCCGCGTCGTAGGGCCAGTTGATCGGTGCCCCGACGAGCACGAGCCGCGCCTCGGGTGCATGGCGGCGGCGGTACAGCTCGAAGGCGCGGATCACCGCGTCCTGGCGCTTGTGCGGCGCCAGGCGCCCGACGAAGAGGATCGTCGGTGCCTGCGCGCCGCCCGCCCTCGGCAGGCCGGGATCGCCGAGCCCCGCCGGGTCGAAGAGGATCGGGATGACGACGTCGGAGCCGAGCTCGCGCGCGTTGTACAGCGACACGCCGGCGGCGACGTCGACCGCGGCGGCGAACTGCGGCAGCTGCTTGCGGCCGAGCGCGCAGACGACGCCGGCCTGCGGGTCGTGATCCCAGAACCAGCGCGCGGGCGTGATGTTGTGCGAGATGAGCAGCTTGCGCTGGGGCAGCGCGAGCACGGCGCGCAGCTTCGGGGCATAGGCGGAGTAGTGCACGAGCAGCACATCGCCGTCGCGTGCCTGCAGCGACCGCAGCGGGGCGATCTTGTCGCCGATCCGGGGGTCGATCTCGGCGGCGACGTCGCGCCCGCCCCAGCCCCAGGCGCGGAAGCGCGCGCGAAACGCGAGCGCCTGCGTCGTCACCGCGTCGTAGGGGCCGGCACCGCTGAGGACCTGATGGACGTTCATGGTGCGGGCGACTCTGGGGGTGCGGGCGGCGGCGGGGCTTGCGCGCCCGCCCGCTTCTCCAGCCGCGTGACGCGATCCTCGAGCTCGGCGAGGCGGATGATCACGTTCAGGTTGAAGCGCGTCTGCTGGGACTGCAGCTCGCGCAGGTACTGGCGCAGGACGTGGACGAGCTGGCGCTTGGCCCACGTGATCGGCGCGCCGAGCTTGCGCGTCGAGCGCATCAGGTCGACGTCGGGCTCGATGTTCGCCCACTCCATGAGCTGCTCGATCGAGACACGCTCGGTCGGCTCGATCGTCGTGCTGGCCGGCAGCGCGTCGTCGCGCCCGGCGGCGGCCTGACGCGCCGCGGCGAGCGCCTCCTCGGGCTTCACGTTGGCGCCACGGCGTCGGCGCCCTCGGCGGTGCCCATCAGCCGGTGGTAGAACGGCATCCCCTCGCCGACCGGCCCGTCGAAGGCGACCCGCCCGCCGTCGAGCACGACGACACGCTCGCACGTGCGCTCGATCAGCGCCGCGTCGTGGGAGACGAGCACGAGCGTCGCGCCGGCCGCGATCTGCGACGCGATGCGCGCCTCGCACTTGCGCTGGAAGGCCTCGTCGCCGACGGCGAGCACCTCGTCGATGAGCAGCACGTCGGCGTCCAGGTGCGCGGCGATCGAGAAGCCCAGGCGCAGGAACATCCCCGACGAGTACGTCGCCACCGGCGCGTCGATGAAGTCGTCCAGCTCGGAGAACGCGATGATCGCCTCCAGCCGCTCCTCTATCTGCTCCCTGACCAAGCCGTGCAGCGCGCCATTGAGGAAGATGTTCTCGCGCCCGGAGAAGTCGCGCCCGAAGCCGGCGCCGAGCTCGAGCTGCGCCACGACCTGGCCGCCGCAGGCGACGCGGCCGGAGTTCAGCGGCACGATCCCCGACAGCACGCGCAGCGTCGAGGACTTGCCGGCGCCGTTGCGCCCGACCATGCCGACCGTCTCGCCCGGCTCGATGCGCAGCGAGACGTCCTTCAGGGCCTCCACCGGTGCCGGCCCGCCGGCGCGCTGGCGGCCGATCAGCATCTCCTTCAGCGTCCGGCCACGGTCGGCCTTGACGCTGAACGC
>JBBSQG010000490.1:0-2393 GCA_038258125.1 Solirubrobacterales bacterium | reverse complement strand
CGCGCCAATGCAACCTTGCGTGCATGACGTCCTGCGCGCCAGCCAGCCTGCACGCGACCATGGACCTGCTCGCCCAGCCGCTGGCGACGACGGAGTTCATCGTCGTCGACACGGAGACCAACGGCCGCGCCGGAGACGCCTGCCAGCTCACCGAGGTCGGCGCCGTGCTCGTCGGCGGAGGCGAGCTGCACGACCGCTGGGAGACGCTCGTCGGCGGCGGCGCGGCGCCGCTGTCGCGGGCGATCCAGCGCTTCACGCAGATCTCCCAGGCGATGGTCGACGAGGCACCGCCGGCCGACGCGATCCTGCCCGACCTGGCCGAGCTGATCGGCGCGCCACCCGCGCGCGTGCTCGTCGCGCATAACGCCGCGTTCGACCGGCGCGTCCTGCGCCAGGCCTTCGACCGGGCGGGGCTGGACTGGCCCGACCCGCCGACGATCTGCACGGTCGCGCTGGCGCGTCGCTTTGCCCCGCTCGCCGGCCAGCGCCGGCTGGCCGCACTCGCCGATGCGCTCGGCATCGAGGTCCACACGACGCACCGCGCGCTCGCCGACGCCGAGACGTGCGCGCGGGTGTTCTGCGCTCTGTTCGGGCGATTGTGTGCGAACGCCGCGACGGTTGGCGATGCGCTCGCCGTCCTGTCGCCGCCGCGGCTGCGCAAGCCGCGGGCGCGGCGCACGGTCGAGGGCGGCCTCGTCAAGCGCCACGTGCCCGACAGCCTGGACTTCAAGGCGCTGCCCGACGAGCCCGGCGTCTACATCTTCCGCAATGCCGCCGGGCAGGTGCTCTACATCGGCAAGTCGGTCGCGCTGCGCGCACGCGCGCGGGCGCATTTCACGTCGGCGGCGCGTGGCGATGGCTGGACCGCCCAAGCGGCGTTCGTCGACCATCGCACGACGAGCTCCGAGCTCGGCGCGCTCGTGCTCGAACATCGCCTGATCCGCGAGCTGCGCCCACCGGGCAACACGATCCACAAGCACGACGACCCGTTCGTGTACCTGCGCTGTCGCCTGGACATCGCCTACCCGGTGCTCGAGGTCGCGCGCGAGCCCGCGGCGGGCCGCGCGGTGACGATCGGGCCGCTGCGCAGCCGCGCGGCGGCGGTCGAGCTCAAGGAGCAACTCGACTCGCTCTTCGGCCTGCGCCACTGCGGCCGCAAGCTGCGCCTGCGGCAGTGGCCGTCCGCGTACGGGCAGATGGGGCGCTGCATGTCGCCATGCCTGAATGACCTCGACCCCAACCTCTACCGCCGCAAGCTCGACGAGGCGCTGGCGCTGTTCGGGGGCTCGGGCGACGGCGGCGCCGCGCTGCTCGCGCACATCGACGGCCAGATGCGCGCCGCCGCCGGCGAGCAGCGCTTCGAGCGGGCGGCGTGGCTGCGCCGCCGCCGCGAGCGGATCGCCGCGCTCGTGCGCGCGCTCGACGGCACGCTGCACGCGACCCACGCGCGGCCGCGGCTTGTGCTCGCGCCGCACCCGCGCGACCCGCACCGCCACGACGCGTTCTGGATCGCCGAGGGGCGGATCGTTGATTGGGGCCCGCCCGCCGCGCCCGCACCGACCGCAGCGACCGCAGCGACCACCCCGACCGCCGCTGCCCCAGACATCGGCGATCTGCACGAGCGCACCCGCCGCGCCGTCGCCCGCCGTGCGGAGACGGTCGCCTGCCTGCCGCCCGACGCGGTCGCTGAGGCGCGCATCGTGCAGACCTGGCTGGCCGGCCACGACGCGCCGGCGCTCGACCTCGACCCGCTGCCCGATCCGGCGGCGCTGCAGGCCTTCGTCAGTCGCTGAACGGCAGCTCGACGACCCGCGCCGTCGCGCCGCCCGCGACCTCGACGGTCTCGCCGGGCGCGGCCTCGCGGCGCACGAGCGCGAGCGCGATCGGGCCGTAGGTGGGGGAGTGCAGCGAGCTGGCCAGCGTGCCGACGACGCGCTCGCCGAGCCGGAGCTCGCTGCCGGTCGGCGCCGGCTGCGAGAGCCGCAGGCCGCGGAGGTGCCGGTTGGGCTTGCCGCGGTAGAACAGCCGTGCGACCGTCTCCTGGCCGACGTAGCAGCCCTTCGTGAAGCTCACCGCGCGCGCGTTGAGACCGGCCTCCTGGGGGATCGTCGTGTCATCGGTGTCCAGGCCGTAGCGCGGGCGGCCTGATTCGACGCGGACGATCTCGGCGGCGTCCTCTGAGACGGTGGTGGCGCCGGCCTGCAGCAGCGCGTCGCGCACCGCATCGGTGTGGTCGGCCTCGCAGAGCACGTCGATGCCGCTGTCGGTCGCGATCAGGCGGACGGGGTGGCCGGCGATCTCGCCGGCTTGGTGGGCGTGCTCGTCGGCGGGCAGCTCGGCGGCGCCCGCGATCGCGCGCGCGCCCGGCCCGACGAGCGACAGCAGCCCGCGCT
>JBBSQG010000489.1:0-2398 GCA_038258125.1 Solirubrobacterales bacterium | reverse complement strand
GCACCGCCCGCGCCCCGGGCATCGTCGGCGCCGCGAGTTTGACGGCCACCCCGAAGTCGTCGGAGTCGAGCTCTTCGAGGAGCGCTGGATAGCCCTCGAGCGGGAACTCGACCGCCTGCACGCCGGGCGGTGGGCCGTGACGCCAGTGGCTCACCTCCGCGTCCGGCGCTCGCGAGTCATCGTCGTCGTCGTCGTCGTCGTCGTCGTCGTCGTCGTCGTCGTCGTCGTCGTCGTCGCTGGCGGCGGCGACCGCGATGTCGACCTCCGGCGCGGCGTCGCCGTCGTCGTCGCCCACGAGCTGATCCACCGTGGTCGCGACCGAGAACAGCCACGCCGCGTCGACGCCCGCCTCTTCGAGGGTCCGCAGGCGCTCGATCGCGGCGGCGTGGGCGAGCTCGGTGCGCGGCACCCACGAGCCCACGATGAACTGCGTCCGCGCATCCGCCTCGCCCACATCGGCGGCGACCTCCTCCAGCACGTTGGCCTCGAGCAGGTGCACGGTGAATGCACGCACTGCCTCGGCAGAGGCGGGCTCGCGCAGCCGCAGGATGCAGGTGGCGTGCACGAGGTGGGGCGACAGCTCGGCGAAATGGTGGAGTTGCACGGCGCGGTCACGCTATCGCACAGGATGCGCCGCTGTCGGCGGTCCGCGAGATTGGGCGGCCCCGCTGCGATCTCACGCGATCCCGTCACGGACCGCGCAGGAAACCTCGCGATCCGACGCGGATCTGGCGTTGCGCCCCGCGATGCACGCAGATAGCGTTGCGCTGAGGATCCACGATGCGCCGTCTCTTCCATGTCCTGCTGTGCACGGTGCCCGCGATCGCGGCGTGCTCCGACGACTCCCAGCCCGCAGCCGGTGAGAGCACCGGTGCCACCGAGACCGGCACGAGCTCGTCGACGGGCGCGACGGTGACCGCGTCGGCGAGCGCGACCGCATCGGCGAGCGCGACCGATTCCACCACCGTCGCCGACCCGACGGATCCGGACAGCACCAGCGCCGACACCAGCACCGGCGCCGAGACCGGCTCGCAGGTGGGCACCGGCGAGGTCCGCTTCGTCGCGCTGGGCGACGCGGGCGAGGGCAACCCCACCCAGATCGCGGTGGGCGAGACCATCGCCACGGTGTGCGCCGAGCGGGGCTGCGACTTCGCCCTGTACCTCGGCGACAACTTCTACGACGTCGGCGTGGACTCGCCGATGGACGTGCAGTTCGACGAGAAGTTCGAGATCCCGTACGCGTCGCTCGACTTCCCGTTCTACGTCTCGCTCGGCAACCACGACTACGGCCTGCTCGGCAACGAGTGGAGCAAGAGCCAGCACCAGATCGAGTACAGCACCTACAGCGACAAGTGGATGCTGCCGGCCGAGTACTACTCGTTCCAGCAGGAGAACGCCCACTTCATCGCCCTCGACACCTCGCAGATCTTCTGGGACCGCGACGTCGACGCGCAGAGCCAGTTCATCCAGCAAGACCTCGCTGGCCTCCAGGACACGTGGATCATCGCGTTCGGACACTACCCGTACATCTCCAACGGTCGCCACGGCAACGCCGGCAACTACGAGGGGCTCGGGGGCCTCATCGGTGGCGTCGACGTGCGGGACTTCTTCGAGGAGAACATCTGCGGTCAGGCCCATGTCTACATCTGCGGCCACGACCACAATCGCCAGTGGTTGCTGCCCGAGTGCGGCACCGAGTTCCTGGTCTCGGGCGGCGGTGCCAAGCTCACCGGACTGGTCAGCCGCGACGACAACCCGACCTACTTCGAGGACGACCAGTCCCCGGGCTTTTTGTGGGTCGAGATCATCGACAACACGTTCACGGGCGTGTTCTACGACGTCGATGGTGTCGCGCAGTACGAGCGCACCATCACGCTGTGAACCTGGTCGACCGCCGATGCCGGTGCCGCTGCCGCGCAGGTTCTACGACCGCGACGTCGTCGAGGTCGCCCGCGATCTGCTCGGCGTGATCGTGCACAGAGGTGGCGTCGCGGTGCGCATCACCGAGGTCGAGGCCTACCGCTGGCCTGGCGACACCGCGTGTCACGCCCGCGCCGGCAAGACCGCGCGCAACGCCCCGCTGTGGGGTCCGTGTGGCCACAGCTACGTCTACCTCTGCTATGGGCTGCACCACATGCTCAACATCGTGACCGGCGGCGACGCCGACGCGGCGGCGGGGTTGGTGCGCGCGGCGGAGCCGGTGCGGGGGCTGGCGACGCTCCGGCGGCGGCGCGGCGGCAAGGACGGCCCCGCGCTGCTCACCGGCCCGGGCAAGGTCGCCGCCGCGCTCGGACTCGACGTCGGCTGCTCGAATCTCCCGGTGTATCGACCCGGCGGTCTGTGGCTCGAGCGCGGCGATGGCGTCGCCTCCGTGCTCGTCGGCCCTCGCGTCGGAATC
>JBBSQG010000488.1:0-2399 GCA_038258125.1 Solirubrobacterales bacterium | reverse complement strand
GGGCGACAGGCGCGCGATGACGCGCGTGGCCTCGACGATGGGCGCGACGGCGAGGGCGGCGACGCCTCGGGCCACCAGCATCGCAGCGGCGACGCAGATCGCCCACAGCACGAGCAGCGTCCAGCCGTAGCGGTACACGCGAGCCTCGAACGACGTCGCGTCGACCACCACCGTGAGCCGCCCGTCGTCGGTGTCGCTCACGGCGACGTGCCAGACGGCGCCTTCGGGCTCGATCTGGTGGATGCCGGGTACGAGGTCTCGCAAGACCTCGGGCATGGCGCTGCGACCTTCGTCGCCGCGGGTCAGCCAGGCGGTGAGATTGGGGGCGGCGTGCAGCGTGCCGACCGGCATCAGCCCCGGTTTGACCGTCAGCGCCAGAAGTTGCGCCGTCTCGCTGCGCAGCATCGCGTCGGTGAGGTCGTCCTCCTGCACGTGCATCGTCATGTAGGCGAGCACCGCCAGCAGCCCGAGCAGCAACGCAACCGTCGCGGTGACGGCCCGGACGACGCGACCGGTCAGGCTCGCCGTCATGTCGGGCCCGGCCGCGGGTCGACGATCCGGTAACCGAGTCCGTGGACGGTCTCGAGGCCGGCGAATCCGGCGTCGGCCAGCGCCTTGCGCAGGCCGTGCACCTGTGCGCGCAAGGCGTCGGGGTGAGGAGGATCGTCCGCCCACAGCGCCGCCTCGATCTCGTGGCGCCGAACGAGCTTGCCTGGCCGGCGCGTCAGCGACTCGAGCAGCAGCGCCGCCTTGGGCGTCAGCCTGAGACGGGTCGTGCCCACCCAGGCCTCGTGCGCGGCGGGGTCGAAGCGAAGCGAGCCGACGCGGCGAAAGCCATCGGTCGACGGGCGCGCGCCCTGTCTCCGGCCGACCAGGGCGCGGATGCGTGCCTCGACCTCGGCCAGCGCGAACGGCTTGGTGAGGTAGTCGTCGGCGCCGTGCTCGAAGCCGGCCAGCTTGTCGGACAGGTCGCTGCGCGCCGAGATGACGAGAACGGGCGTCGCGAGGGAGAGTTCTTCCCGCATGCGGTGAAGCAGGGTGTGCCCGTCGAGGCCCGGCAGTCCGATGTCGAGCAGAACGCAGTCGTAGCGATCGACGCTGACGCGGTGCAGGGCCGCGTGCCCCGAGTAGGCGACGTCGATCTCGAAGCCGCGCCGCTCCAGATAGGCGTGGAGGTTGCTGGCGATCGAGAAGTCGTCCTCGACGATGAGGATGCGCGGCGCGTCCATGTGGCCGGGGATGATGCCGTGATGTGACGAGGCAGCGCGTCAGCTCGATGGGGCTCAGCGCGTAGGCGGCCACGGCCATCGCCAGGATCTTCGCGGGCCACGGTGTCTCCGGGTCGCGCGCGGCGAACCCCACGGCGACCGCGTCGCGTTTGATGCCGTGAGCCCAGGCCCTGGCCCGACCCAGTGACGTGGTCACGCAAACCTGTCGGGTGCGACATGCGTGATCGCGTCCAGCGGATACGACCGCCCGGCGGCGTCGTCCTCGATGCAGCGCAGGACGAGCGCGCTGCGGTGCCGCTCGCGGCAGTCGCGCAGCTCGGCGAGCGTGAGCCAGAGCGTTCGCACGACGGGCGGATCGAGCGGCCGCCCGCGGACCGGTTCACCCACGGTCCCCGCGTATGCGAAGCGCAGGTAGGTCGTCGCGCCGCTTTCGTCGGCCGGATCGAGCAGGTAGACGCCGACGAGGTGCGTCGGCTCGAACCGGCACCCGGTTTCCTCGAACGCCTCGCGCACTGCGGCGGCGGCGGGCGACTCGTCGGGCTCTAGATGACCTGCCGGGTTGTTCAGCCGCAGGCCGTCGGAGGTTTCCTCTTCGACGAGCAGGTACTCCGCCCGGCCGTCGCGCTGGCGGCTGGCGATCGCGGCGACGGTGACGTTCGGCTTCCAGCGGCCGTCTTGCGAGGTGGCCATCGACCGCGGATTGTCCTCTCGCGGCGCGCGACGATGCTGCGTTAAGCTCAGCGCGAACGACGAGTCGAGGAGACCAGTCCCATGTTGATCGGGGTGCCGCGGGAGACGGCGGCCGGCGAGACGCGCGTCGCGATGACGCCGGAGACGGCGAAGAAGCTGAAGGCGCAGGGCCACACGCTGCGCGTCGAGTCGGGCGCCGGCATCGCCGCGAGCGCGACCGACGCGGCGTACGAGACGGCCGGTGCCGAGATCGTCGACCGCGCCGGAGCGTTCGGCGCCGACCTCGTGCTCAAGGTGCGATCGCCGTCGGCCGACGAGCTCGCGCTGATGAAGGTCGAAACCTTCCTCGTCGGCATGCTCAACCCGTTCGACCGCGCGGGCCTCGACGCGCTCGCCGCGGCCGGGCTCACGAGCTTCGCGCTCGAGGCCGCGCCGCGAACCACGCGGGCGCAGAGCATGGACGTGCTGTCGAGCCAGGCC
>JBBSQG010000487.1:0-2401 GCA_038258125.1 Solirubrobacterales bacterium | reverse complement strand
GCACATCCTGGCCATCTTGCCCGCTTGGTCTCCGTCTCCGTGGTCGTGCTGATGCGCGGGTGCGGCGGCAGCACTCGTGGTGGGCTCGCTCCGGGCGCCGCTCGTCGATGCACAACCCGCGAGCACTGTTCCGACTGCAAACCCGATGATGACAAAGCTCTTCATGGCGTCTTTCCTTTCAAACGTTCGCGCGCCGCAGGCGGAGCGCATTGCCAATCACCGAGACCGAGCTGAAGCTCATGGCGGCCGCCGCGATCATTGGGCTCAAGAGCAGACCAACGACTGGGTAGAGGACGCCGGCAGCGATGGGGATGCCGACGGCGTTGTAGATGAACGCGAAGAACAGGTTCTGCTTGATGTTCGCCATTGTCTTGCGTGACAGCCGTCTGGCGCGGACGATGCCTCGCAAGTCGCCTTTGACGAGCGTGACGCTGGCACTCTCCATCGCGACGTCGGTGCCGGTGCCCATGGCGATACCCACCTGGGCCTGCGCCAACGCGGGGGCGTCGTTGATGCCGTCGCCGGCCATCGCGACGATGCGTCCCTCGCCTTGAAGCGCCTTCACCTTGTCGGCCTTCTGGTCGGGCAACACCTCCGCCATCACGTCGTCGATGCCGAGCTTCTTGGCCACCGCCTTCGCGGTGGTACCGCTGTCACCCGTCATCATGACGATCCGGATGCCTTCCGCGTGCAGCGTGCGAATGGCCTCCGGCGTGCTCTCCTTGATCGGATCGGCCACGCCCACGAGGCCCGCGGGCTTTCCGTCGACGGCCACGAACATCACCGTCTGGCCGTCGGCGCGGAGCTCCTCGGCGCGCGCGACGAGGTGCGCTGCCTCGATCCCGAGGCTCACCATCAGTGCCTTGTTGCCGAGCGCGACCGCACGCCCATCGACCCGCCCTTTGACGCCCTTGCCGGTCACGGAGTCGAAGTCCTCGGCGGTGGCCAGGGCGACCTTGCGATCCTCGGCACCCTTGACGATGGCCGCGGCGAGCGGATGCTCGCTACCGCGCTCGAGCGTGGCCGCCAGCCGGAGCAGAGTCGCTTCGTCGATCCCCGGCTCCGTGACCACGCTCACGAGCTTGGGCTTGCCCTCAGTGAGGGTGCCGGTCTTGTCGACGACCAGCGTGTCCACCTCGCGCAGCACCTCGATCGCTTCGGCGTTCTTGAACAGCACGCCCATGGTGGCGCCCTTGCCGGTCGCCACCATGATCGACATGGGCGTCGCGAGGCCGAGCGCACACGGGCAGGCAATGATGAGTACCGCGACCGCGTTGATGAGCGCATGGCCCATGCGAGGGTCTGGTCCGACGAGCGCCCAGACGACGAAGGTCGTGACGGCGATGAGCACGACCACCGGGACGAAGTAGCCAGCCACGACGTCGGCGAGCTTCTGGATGGGCGCGCGGCTGCGCTGCGCCTCGGCCACCATCGCGACGATGCGCGAGAGCAGCGTCTCGGCGCCGACCTTTTCCGCGCGCATGACGAGGCCACCGGTGCCGTTCACGGTGGAGCCGATGACGCGGTCGCCGTCGTGTTTCTCGACGGGAATGGGCTCGCCGGTGACCATCGACTCATCGACCGAGCTCGCACCCTCGAGCACGATGCCGTCGACTGGCACCTTCTCGCCGGGCCGCACGCGCAGTCGGTCGCCGACTTGAACGGCCTCGAGGGGCACGTCTTCGTCGGAGCCGTCGTCCCGGACTCGCCTGGCGGACTTGGCCGCCATGCCCAAGAGCTTCTTGATGGCCTGGCTCGTCTGACGGCGCGCCCGCAGCTCGAGCACCTGCCCGAGCAGGATCAGCGTGACGATGACGCCGGCTGCCTCGAAGTAGACGGCGACCTCGCCACCCTCGCCACCCTCGCCGCGAAAGGACGCCGGAAACACGTCCGGCAAGAGGGCGGCGATCAGGCTGTACACGAACGCCACGCTGACGCCGAGACCGATGAGCGTGAACATGTTGAGGCTTCGGTTCTTGAGCGACGCAACGAACCGCACGTAGAAGGGCCACGCCGACCAAAGGCACACCGGCGTCGCAAGCCCGAGCTCGACGAACGTCCGCGTTCGCATGGACAGAAGCTGGGAGATCGGACGGCCGGGAAGGAGATCGCCCATGGCGATGACGACGAGCGGAACGGTGAACAGCGCCGCGAGCCAGAAGCGTCGCGACATGTCGCGGAGCTCGGCGTTGTCTTCTTCCGCCCCGGCGCCGGCGCGCGGCTCGAGCGCCATCCCGCAGATCGGACAGGCGCCTGGCGCGTCCCGAACGATCTCCGGGTGCATCGGGCAGGTCCACTCGGCCTTGGCCGCCGGGCGAGGCGACACGGGTTCGAGTGCCATTCCACACTTCGGGCAGGAACCGGGCTGAGCGACTCGAACCTCCGGGTGCATCGGGCACGT
>JBBSQG010000486.1:0-2420 GCA_038258125.1 Solirubrobacterales bacterium | reverse complement strand
CTGTTTCCCAACCAGGACACGATGCCCGCCGGCGGCTTCGGAAACCTGATCGCGCTCCCACTCCAACATGCCCGTCGCGGGGACGGGTGCACGGTCTTCCTCGACGACGCCCTGGAGCCGCACATCGATCAATGGACGTACCTCGCTGGTGTCGAACTGCTCGACGCAGGTCGCGCTGAGGCGCTGGCGGTGGAGAGCGAGCGTACCGGCCGAACGCTGGGCCTCGCGCATTGGACTCAAGCCGTCGCGCTTCCCGTGACACGACCGCTCACGGCGCGCCTGGCGACCGCGGTGACGGTCACCGTCCGGCTGGGTGGCCGTGTCGAGATCGCGGTAGCCGGTCTTCCGACTGAGCTGCGCGACCGCCTACGACGCACCGCCGCGTTTGCGAACCCAGAGTTCTACGAGCGTGAGCGCGCTCGGTTGTCGACGCACAAGACGCCGCGAGTGATCGCCTGCCACGAGGAGGTCGGTGAGTTGTTGCTCTTGCCGCGCGGGTGTCTGAACGCCGCCCGCGCCGAACTCGAACACGCGGGTGTCACGGCGCTGATCGAGGACACCCGGGTTACCGGATCCCCGATTCAGGCTGCGTTCAGCGGGACGCTGTCGTCTGACCAGCACGCCGCCGTCGAGGCGCTGGCCGAGCACGACACGGGTGTGCTCGTCGCGCCGCCGGGGTCGGGTAAGACGGTGATGGCAACGGCGCTGATCGCGCGGCGAGGCTGCTCGACGCTCGTGCTTGTGCACCGCCGCCCGCTGCTTGAGCAGTGGGTCAAACGCCTCGCGCGGTTCCTGGATCTCGATCCCACGCAGATCGGCTCGCCCACCACGATGCATGGCAGCAGCCGGATCGATGTCGCGATGGTCCAGACGCTGACCCGGCGTGAGAACAGCGTCGAGCTGCTCAGCCGGTACGGCCACGTCGTCGTCGACGAGTGCCACCACGTCTCCGCGGTCTCAGTCGAGCGGCTGCTGCGCGAAGTTTCGGCTCGTCACGTCACGGGCCTGACGGCGACACCACGCCGCCGTGACGGCCATCACCCGATCATCGCCATGCAGTGCGGCCCGATCCGCCACACCCTCACGAGCACGCATGCCGCGGAAGGCGCAGTGCGGCGCGTCATCGTCGAACGACGCACCGACTTCGACCCGACGAGCCTGCCGACCGACCCTGGCATCCAGGAGATTCTCAGCGCGATCGCGTCGGACTTCGATCGAACGAGGCGCATCGCCGACGACGTCCTCACCGAGCTCGGCGATGGCCGCTTTCCGCTCGTGCTCACCGAACGTCGTAGTCAGCTCGACGAGCTGGCCGAACTGCTCAAGCCCAGAGTCGAGCGACTCGTGGTCCTGCATGGCGGCATGGGCGTCCGCGCCCGGCGTCGAGCCGACGAGCTGCTCGCCGGTAATGAGCCGCGTGTCGTGCTCGCGACGGGCCGCTACATCGGCGAGGGCTTCGACGACCCGCGCCTGGACACCCTCGTACTGGCGATGCCGATCGCCTGGAAGGGCACGATGACCCAGTACGCCGGACGCCTGCACCGCCATCACGACGCCAAGCACGAGATCCGCATCCTCGACTACGTCGACCACGAGATCCCGGTCCTGCGACGCATGTACGCCAAACGCCAGCGCGCCTACACGACCCTCGGCTACCGGCCAGCAGACGTGCGCGCGACCGGAACTCTCACGCTGACGTGAGCCTCTCGGTCAGCGGCGCGCAGTTCTCGCCCCGCCGTGGTCAGATCCCAAGAGCACGCCAACGCTCGCGACCTTGGTCCACATGCCGACGGGATCCGCGACCCTGCCGGGCGGTTTGCGACGCGCGGCGGACCCGAAGCATCCCGACCGCCAGTTGGCGCGCGAGCCACGGTTTCGGACATCGAGCGCGCCCATTCGCTTAAATTGAGCGCGAGTGCGTGTAAGTTCGAAACGTCGAAAGATGCTGATTTCCAGCAGTTTTCTGACTATGGGCGCGGCGGGTTTCGAACCTGCGACCTCTCGCGTGTGAAGCGAGCGGTGTGGACGTCGTAGGCGCGAGATCGATGGATGCCCGCGGGCGTAGCTGGTCCGCCGCTGTGGTATCGCCGTTGGACGGGTCGTCTCACGCGTCGGTGAGCTTGGCCTTGTCCAGGGTTGCGATGAATGTCGGTCGGCGACGGTGGACCTCGCGCAGCCGAGCGATGTTGGCCGCGAACGCGGCGGTCTCGCCCGCGCCGTGCGCCGCCGCGCGGGCCTGCTTGAGGATCTGTACGGCGCGCCGGTAGGCGCGGCGATCGGTCTCGACGAGGATTGGCGTGACCCCGGTGGTTCGGTCCGGTGCTTGTGAGAGTTCTATGCGCCCTGCAAGATGGGCGAGCGAGGACGATCACGATGAAGCGCACGAGGCATACGCCGGAGCAGGTCATCCGCAAGTTGCG
>JBBSQG010000485.1:0-2443 GCA_038258125.1 Solirubrobacterales bacterium | reverse complement strand
GATCCGACTGGCGAGCCCGGACGGCTCGCTGATCCTGCTGTTCTCGTCGCCGTTCGATGCTCCCGCCCGCGACGAGGCCAAGGCCCAGACGAAGAAGGCGATGCTCAAGCAGTTCGCGCCGGCCAAGGTGCTGCGCGACGGTCCGTCCGTGCTGGGTGCTCGCGAGGTGCCGAGCTTCGAGCTGGCCGGCGAGAACGACGAGGACATGCTCACGCGCGTGCTCGTCTACGTCGACAGCACGAAGTGGCGCACGTACGTCGTGACGATGCTCACCGGCGAGAACCCGTCGGCGCGCCGCCTGGCCGAGGCCCGCAAGATCCTCGGCACGGTGCATTTCTCCAAGCCGGTCAAAGTCACGAGCTGACCGCCGGCCGCCGGAACGCGGCCGGGGCTGGAACGCGGAGGGGTGGTACTAGCCTCGAGGCAGTGTCTGCTCTACTCGACCGCCACCGTGGGCTGATCGCGCTCTCGGCCCGCGAGACCGAGCGCGTGCTCAAGCTCTGGTCGCAGACGATCGTCGCGCCGGTGCTGGCGTCGTTTCTGTTCATCGTCGTCTTCGGGCTGTCCCTTGGCGGGCGCATCCGTCAGATCGGCGGGGTCGAGTACGACGTCTTCATCGTGCCCGGGCTGATCGCGATGGCGATGGCGCAGGCCGCCTACTCAAACAACTCCTCTTCGGTCTTCCAGGCGCGTGCGGACCGCTACATCAACGACGTGCTGTCGGCCCCGATGCGCTCGTGGGAGGTCAACCTCGGGCTGGCGGTCGGCGGGATCGTGCGCGCGCTGGCGATCGGCGGCTCGCTGCTGCTGCTCGCGCTGGCCGTGACCGACGTCCCCGTCCGCGAGCCGTTCGTGCTTGCCGCCGCCGTGGCGATCCTGCTCGTGCTGTTCGGTTCGCTTGGCGTCGTCGTCGGCGTCTACGCGGAGACCTGGGACCAGGCCGGCTTTGTCAACAACATCCTGATCCTGCCGCTGAGCTTCCTCGGCGGGGTCTTCTACTCCGTCGAGCTGCTGCCCTCGCCGTGGCAGGAGGTCAGCCACATCAACCCGATCTTCTACCTCATCAACACGATTCGCTACGGCTTTCTGGGAACGAGCGACGTTCCGGTCGGCATCGCGCTCGCCGTGACCGCCGGTCTGGCGCTCGCCTGTGTCGCGTGGAGCGCGTCGATGTTTCGCTCCGGGCGGCGGCTGAAGGCATAGGTGCGCACCTCACGCGCTGTTCTGGAAGGCTGAGCAGGCAATGTTCGCGCTGAACCTGCCGAACGTCCTGACGCTGCTACGGATCCTGCTCGTACCGGTGCTCGTCGTCGTGCTGCTCGGCGAGACCGAGAACGGCGACCTGTGGGCGGCGATCGTGTTCGCGCTCGCGTCGGCGACCGACGCGATGGACGGCTACCTCGCCCGAACTCGCAACGCGATCACGACGTTCGGCAAGCTCATGGACCCGATCGCCGACAAGCTGCTGATCATCGCGGCGCTTGTCGCGCTCGTCTCGCTGAACCGCCTCGCAGCGTGGGTGGCGATGATCATCATCGCGCGCGAGTTGACGGTCACGATCACCCGCATGCAGGCGACGCAGCAGGGCGTCGTCATTGCGGCGAACTCGTGGGGGAAGGCGAAGACGATCGTCCAGGTGGCGGCGATCTTCTTCCTCATCGCGGCCGGCGTGCCGTCGCCGGCGTGGGTCGACGCGCTCGTCTACGGCGCGGTCGCCATCACGGTCGTCAGCGGGGTGGACTACTTCTTCGGCCTGCGGCGCGTGCTGCGCGAGGCCGAGAAGCGGAGCGAGGCGACGGCAGCGACGCCGCCGGCGACGAAGACGACCTTGCCCTGACGAGCGCGCTCAGCGCGCGGCGCCGTCGAGCCAGTCGCGCATCGAGACGTGATGCAGCGCGTGCTCGCCGGTGGCCAGCTCGTGGCGCAGCTCGCCCAGCAGGCCGAATCGCTCGGCGACGACGTTGTGCTGGTGGATCGACTCGAGGTTCTCCTGGCGCGCGCTGACGAAGTGTGTGTCGCCAAGGTCGGGCAGCCCGTCGACGACGCCGCCGATCATCTCCCGCACGCAGTCCTCGACGAAGCGCGGCCGGCGGTGAGCCTTCTCGACGACGGCGCCCTCGTCGCTGCGCTTCATCAGCTCGTAGATCTCCGACGACATCGAACCCTCGACGATGTCCAGCAGGGTGCGCGCGTCGAGCTCGGTCGTGCAGCCTTCGGGCATGCCGATGTGCAGCGTGCCAAGGCCGCGCTGGTTGTGCGTGGCGACGGGGACGCGGTCGAAGATCCGCTCGATCTCGCCCTCGCCGAAGCCGTCGTCGAGCAGCCGCTCGCGTGAGCTGTCCATGACGAGCTGCTGCGCGCAGGGGCAGGCCGTCATGCCCTGTGCGGCGACGCCGACAAGCCGGCGGGTGCCCTGCTCGGCGGCCACAGCGACGCCGTAGAG
>JBBSQG010000484.1:0-2447 GCA_038258125.1 Solirubrobacterales bacterium | reverse complement strand
GGAGAAGTGCTTTCTACTGACGACGCGCGCGAAGGTCTGATGGCGTTCGCCGAGAAGCGTGCGCCTCGTTGGGGAAAGAGCTGAAGGTCTGACCAAAAACCTACCGGGTGGGTGGCGCGGGGCCGGCGGCTCGTTCACTCCGGCATGGCGCCCGGGCAGTGGTCGGGGTCGATGTCTCCGCCTGCACGTCGCCATCCGATCGCGAGGAGCCAGGTACGCGGTTCGGTGACCGGCAGGGCGCCGTGATCGACGGGCTTGCGAGTCAGGCCACGCCAGCCGTCGAAGGCCTTCGCCGAGGAGTAGGGGTCGAGCCATCCGCGCTCGGCGGGCGCGCGCTGGTGCTTGCGCGCGTTGCAAAGGACGTAAGCGAGGGCGGCGCGGATCTGCCTCGGGCGGAGAAGCACGCGATCGTGGAAGCGATCTTTGAAGACCTTTCCGGTGCGCTGGATCATTCGGTTGATCGCGCGCGCGATGCGGACCGCGAGGCCCTGAACGCCGCGCGAGAGCGCAGTGCGGTCATCGGCCTCGACGATGAGGTGCAGGTGGTCGTGCTGCACCGAGAAGTGCGCGAGGCGAATCCGCCGTTCACACGCGGCGAAGAACGCCGGCACGAGCTGGGCGAACGCGCGCCGTGTTCGGAGGTTGGAGACGTGCTTGCCGACCTTGAGCGTGACGAGCACTGGCTCGCGGCCGGAGAGCTCGGGCCTGGGCGCATGCACGACGCCGGGCTTCTCGCCGACGGCCTTGCGTCCCGCTCCACGACGCTTGCCGCCGTGCGCCTTGAACACCATCTCCTGTTGCCGAGTTCGCGTGCGTCGCATGCAGAGTAGACGCGGCACCGCCGACGCGACTGACGCTCACGCGCAACTTTCTTCGCGAAAAACTCGATTCGGCACTGTTCCTCTGCGCCATGACCCAAGGCTCGATCACGGGAGGGATCCGATCATCATGGCCAAGCATCGAACGACCGAGCCCGTGCGGAATCAAGGAGTGATCCGGTTCGAGATGCCAGACGACGCGATCCCACCGGAGCACCCGGCGCGTGTGCTGTGGTCGGTGCTCTCGCGGATGGACCTCTCGGCTTTCCTCGCGGACGCGCACGCGTTCGAGGGCGGCTCGGGCCGCTCCACGACGTCGCCTCGGATGCTGCTGACGCTGTGGACCTACGCGATCTCGCGAGGCGTCGGCAGTGCGAGAGAGATCGAACGTCTGACGCGGAGCGACGTTGCCTGCCAGTGGATCGCAGGCGGACAACGCCCTTGTCGCGCGACGCTTGCGAGCTTCCGGATCGATCATCTGTCGGCGCTCGACGGCCTACTCACGGATGTCCTCGCAGTCTTGATGCACCAGGGCGTGCTCTCGCTCGAGATGGTGGCGATCGACGGCATGCGAGTGCGCGCGGCAGCTTCGGCGCCGTCGTTCCGCCGCGAGGCATCGCTCGAGGAGCTGCGCGAGCAGGCAGCGCTGCACTTGAAGGCGGTGCTCGCACAGGAGGGCGACCCCGCGATCTCGGCGCGTCAGCAGTCGGCACGCGAGGCCAAGGCGCACGACTTCCAAGCGCGAGTTGATTCGGCACTGAAGACGGTGGCGGAGCTGAGCGTCGATCGGCGCGCTGGATCGAAGCCGGCTCGCGCGTCGAGCACCGACCCCGAGGCACGCGTGATGAAGATGGGCGACGGTGGCTTTCGTCCGGCGATGAACGTGCAGATGGCGACGGCGGGCGACGTGCTCGGCGGGCCACGCACGATCGTTGCGGTAGCCGTGAACAACATCGGGAGTGACATGGGCGCGCTCGTCCCGCTGGTCGCGCAGATCGAGAAGCGCACAGGCGCGCTGCCGGAGTGCGTCCTCGCCGACGCGAACCATGCGAACCACGACGCGATCACGATGCTCACGCAGCAGGGCGTCGAGGTGCTGGTGCCCGTCCCCGATCGCACTCGCAAGGACGGCGGCGCGCCCGAGCTCGATGCGTGGAAGGCGCGCATGCAAACGCCGGAGGCAAAGGAGAGCTATCGCGCGCGCGCAAGCTTGTGCGAGCTCACGAACGCAAACGCGCGTCGCATGGGCATGACGCAGTTCCTCGTTCGCGGCGTCGCCAAGGCGACCAGCGTCGCGCTGCTCACCGCGATCACGCACGACGTGCTCGTGCACGCGGCCACCTTGCTTGCCTGAGGGTCGCTGACGATCGCGCGGCAGCGGCGGGGCGTGGGGCAGCGCCCCACAGAGGGACGCGGTAGCGGCCCGTAGCGAGGACGTCGTGTGCGACGAGAAGCCCGCAGCCCGACCCGCGCTGTCAGGTCGCGAAAACCCGCGCCTCGTTGCTCTCCGTGCGGAGGTTTTTGGTCACGCCTTGAGTACACTTCCCCGCAAGTTCGGGGCAAGTCGGCGCTCGGGAACTTGCAGGGAGCTGTACCGAGAGTCGCGCCGCCGCGACACCGATGCCGAGC
>JBBSQG010000483.1:0-2457 GCA_038258125.1 Solirubrobacterales bacterium | reverse complement strand
CTCGCGCTCGGGCTGCGCCGCGCGCGCGACCCCGGCGGTGCGCTGGCGCCGGTGCAGGCCGCTGCGCGCGCGCAGGTCATCCGCCGCGCCGCGCTGGCGCCCGATGCGCCCGACGACGCGATCCGCGACGCCGCACTGCGGCTCGGCTTCGAGCAGGATGAGGCGGTCGCACTCGGCGGCGCGCTGGGCGCAGATCAGGCGCTCCCGCTCGGGCGGGCGCTGGCCCGTGGGTCGTTGGCAAACGTTGCGTCCCAAACGCCGGGCGCCGATCACCGCCATGCGGCGTTGGGAACGAACGTTCACGAACGACCCACCGGAGGACGGCGATGAGAGAGCTCTACGAGCGGTTGGCGGGCGAGGTCGGCAAGGTCGTCGTCGGTCAGGAGGACATCGTGCGCGGGGTCGTCAGCGGCCTGGCGGTCGGCGGCCACGTGCTGCTGGAGGGCCCGCCCGGGGTGGCCAAGACGCTGCTGGCCAGCGCGGTCGCGCGTGCCCTCGGCCTGGACTTCCGCCGGGTGCAGTTCACACCCGACATGCTCCCCTCCGACCTGACCGGGACGAGCACGCTGCGCGCCGGCGAGCTCGCCTTCCGGCCGGGTCCGGTGTTCGCCAACCTGCTGCTCGCCGACGAGATCAACCGCACGCCGCCCAAGACGCAGGCCGCGCTGCTGGAGGCGATGCAGGAGGGCCAGGTCTCCGTCGACGGCGCGAGTCGGCCGCTGCCCGACCCGTTCCTCGTCGTGGCGACGCAGAACCCGATCGAGTACGAAGGCACCTACCCCCTGCCCGAGGCGCAGCTGGACCGCTTCCTCATGAAGCTTGCGGTCGGCTACCCCGACGCGGCCGGCGAGCTGCGGATGCTCGGCCTCGCCCGCTCCGGGCTGCGGCCGTCCTCGCTGGAGGACGTCGCGGTTGTCGCGTCGGCCGACGACGTCCGCGCCGCCCGCGCCGTCGTCGACGCCGTGACAGTCGCCGGCGAGGTCGCGGAGTATCTCGTCGCGGTCGTGCGACGCACCCGCGAACTGCCGAGCGTGACGCTCGGCGCCAGCCCGCGCGCCGCCGTCCACCTACTCGTCGCCGCCAAATCCGCCGCCGCGCTGGCCGGACGTACGTTCGTCACCCCAGACGACGTCGCGGCGCTCGCCGGGCCCGTTCTCGCCCACCGGATCGTGCTGCGCCCGGAAGCCGAGCTCGAGCGCTACGACACCGCCGACGCAGTGCGCACGGCGCTGGAGTCCGTGCCCGTGCCGCGGTGAGCCCCACGCCCCGAGCCGCGGCGGTGCTGGCCGCGATCGCGCTGCTCGCGCTCGCCGCCGGCCCGCTCGTCGCCGCGATGCTCGTGGCCGCGCTGACCGGAGCGCTGATCGCCGACGCGAACCTCGCCCGCCGTCCGCCGCGGGCGCGGCGGCGGGTGGCGTCGATCGTCGCTCGCGGCGTGCCGGTGACGCTCGCGATCGAACTGGACGGCGAGCCCGGCCCGCGCGTGCTCGTGCGCCAGCCGCGCCCGTCACCGCACATCGACATCGCGCCGCAGGAGGACGACGGGGGGCTGGAGGCCCAGCTCGTCGCGCGCCGCCGCGGGCGCTTCGAGCTGCCGCCGGCGACGCTGCGCGTCAGCGGCCCGATCGGCCTGGCGACGTGGGATCACCGCGTCGCCGGGGAGCAGGAGCTGCTCGTCTACCCCGACCTGCCGGCGGCGCGGCGGCTCGCGCTCGCCGTGCGCCAGGGCCGCTTCCGGGAGGCGGGCGAGCGCTCGCGCGGCCCGCTCGGGCTGGGCACGGAGCTCGAGTCGGTCCGCGACTACCTGCCCGACGACGACGTCCGCCAGGTCAACTGGCCGGCCACCGTGCGGTTGGGGCGGCCGATGAGCAACCAGTACCGCATCGAGCAGGACCGCGACGTGATCTGCGTGCTCGACTGCGGGCGGCTCATGGCGGCACCGCTGGGCGAGGGGGCGACGCGCCTGGACATCGCGATCGACGCGGCCACCGCGGTCGGGCTCGTCGCCGACCAGCTCGGCGACCGCTGCGGAACGGTCGCCTTCGACGCGACCGTGCATCGTCGCTTGGCGCCGCGCCGGCGCGGCGGCGCGGCGCTCGTGCGGGCGGTGTTCGACCGGCAGCCGGCGCCGATCGACGCCGACTACGAGCTGGCGTTCGCGACGATCGCCGGCGCCAAGCGGGCGCTCGTGATCGTCTTCACCGATCTCGTCGAGGAGGTCGCCGCGCGTTCGCTCGTCGCCGCCGTGCCGGTGCTCGCGCGCCGCCACGAGGTCATCGTCGCGGGCGCCGTCGCCCCCGCCCTCGACGCGCTGCCGCAGCCATCCGGCGCGCACGTGCGCGAGCTCGACGTCTACCGCGCGGCGGCGGCGCTCGATGTGCTGGCGGCGCGCGAGCAGGCGGCGGCGCGCGTGCGCGGCGCGGGCGCTCGGGTGCTGGAGACGGCGCCGGAGTCGCT
>JBBSQG010000482.1:0-2461 GCA_038258125.1 Solirubrobacterales bacterium | reverse complement strand
CGCGGCCGCGAGCAGCACGGTCGGCAGCCAGCGCCGCCGCTGCGCGGGGATGAACGACGCAATCACTTTTCCGGGTCCGATGCTGGCGTTGGACCCCCCCGGAGCGAACACGGTTCACCGCATACAGCGCACCACAGCCGCGGCGCCCGCCTCAGCGCGCCCGTGAACCGCTGCGGGTCGTTGCGGATCGAACCCGCGTGCCGGTCTTCGTGGTGAATCGAACGCAGCTGCGGTCGGGTCCAACCGGCTACCCATGCGGTTGCGCGAGCGCCTCGACCACCGGTTTGCCCAGCGGCACATGTCGGACTTCGTCGACGGGACGCTCAGCGCGGCCGAGCGCCGTCGCATCCAGCGCCATGCCGATGCCTGCCCGGAGTGTGGGCCACTACGAGGCGCGCTCGTGCGGCTCGTCGGCGAGCTGGGCAGGCTACGTATCGCGCTGGGCGCCGATCGCAGCATCGCGCCGCTGGTCGTCGCGCGCATCCGCGGCTGTCACGCTGTCGCGCGCCGCCGTCGGCGGTCGCGTTCGTGAGCGCGCGCCGGGGACCGGCCGCGGTCGCGGCGGCACGACGAGTAGCGTTGCCGGTCATGCGCGGCAGCCGTCGATCGTCCGGGCAGGCCGGTGGGCCGACTGCGCAGGATGTCGATGATGCCCCATTCGTCATGCGTGCCCGCGAGGGCGATCGGGCGGCGTTCGAGGAGCTCGTGCGCCGGCATGCCGATCGGGTCTACGCCGTCGTGCTCCGCTTCGGCGCGCCCGCCGGCGAGGCCGAGGAGATCGTGCAGGAGACGTTCGTGCGCGCGTGGCGCGCGATCGGCAGTTTCAAGGGCGAGTCGCAGTTCTTCACCTGGCTGCGCGATCAACGAGACCAAGCGGCACATGACCCGCCGGGGCACTCAGCGGGAGCGGGTCGTGGCCGACGACACGCCGCTGGCGGAGGTCGGTGATCCGGCTCCGTCGCCGCAGCTGCGCGCCGAGCACGGCGAGCTACGGGCGGCGCTGGAGCGCGCGGTGCGGGCGCTGCCGATGGACTACCGCATCCCGCTGGTGCTGCGCGACATCGAGGGTCTCTCGACGGCGCAGGCGGCCGCGGTGATGGCGCTCGGCGAGTCGGCGTTCAAAAGCCGCCTGCATCGCGCGCGTCTTGCCGTCCGAGAGGCGATGGAGGACTATCTCGACGTGGAGGAGACGCCATGAACGGCGGGCCGATCAAGCGCTGGATGTTCATGCGCCAGCATCAGTGGACGGCGGCGCGGCTGTCGGAGTACCTCGACGGTGAGCTCTCGCAGAGCGACGAAGAGCGCATCGAGCAGCACACCGGGATGTGCCCTGAGTGCTCACGCGTGCTCGCCACCCTGCGCCGCACGCTGCGCGAGCTGATCGGCCTGCACGACGAGCCTCTGCCAAGCGTCGCCGACGGCGTCATCGAGCGGCTGCGACGCAGCTGGTGACCGGCGGGGCGCCACGCTCACTCCGCCAGCGGGTGGGAATGCGGGCGCAGCAGATTCGCCGACGCGGCATTGGATCGGCGCGCTCCGATGTCTCCCGTCGACTTCAGAAACGAGCGGCTGGCGGCCAGCGCGCCTTCGATCAGCTCGTCGGCACGTGAGAAATCCGTCGGCTCGACGGACTGCGGGCACGGCGGCGGGAGCACGATCAGCCGCGCGCAGTCGCTATAGCGGGGCCCCCTCCCCCGCTCGCTCGGGTCCTGTTTCGCGTCGACTCGGCGCTCAGGCCTCATGAACGGACCTCCACGCCTCCCCAGAACGCGACGTGGTTGCGGATCTTGCGGATCCAGGGAAAGGGATGCCGGTACGTCCACGCCGCGGAGCGAGCATCGCCGTCCGCCGCGTGGACGTGGTAGTAGCTGGAGAGGCCCTTCCACGGGCAGACGCTGCGTGCGCGCGAGGGCGACAGGTGCTCCCAGCGAACGCTGTCAGGCGGAAAGTAGTGGTTGCCCTCGACGACGATCGTGTCGTCGCTGTCGGCGATCGTGACTCCGTTGAAGACGGCTTTCATCGCAAGCTCTCTCTCATGTCGAAAGCACGCCGGCACGCCGGCTGTGGAGCGAATGCCCCTGACGAGTCTCATAGGCCTCGAGGAACTTCAGCCACAACTCGCTGCGCGTCGGAAAGGCCGGCACGGCGTGCGCGAGCGTGGCGAGCGGCACCTCTGCGACGACCGCGATCGTGGCGGCGTGCAGCAGCTCTGCGACCTGCGCTCCGACGAACGTCGCGCCGACGAGCAGCTCGCGGTCGCTGTCGACGACGAAGCGCGTCGTGCCGGGCTCGCCGCGCCCATAGAAGCTCGCCCCGGCGCTGCCCGACGTCGGCAGGTCGATCGCTTCGGCGGCGATGCCCTCCTGCCGCGCCGCCGCGCGCGGCGGCCCCCCCGCGGCGGTCGGCGGGGCGGGGGAGATCACCCGGGGCGGGCCCGGGCCGGCGCGTTCCGCGGCGGGGG
>JBBSQG010000481.1:0-2469 GCA_038258125.1 Solirubrobacterales bacterium | reverse complement strand
TGCATGACGTCGCCGGAGGACGGGCGGCCGGGAGCGCGCGCCGGTGGGCGCACTGGCGCGAGAACGGCGTCGTCGTCGGGTCCGACGACGATGCCGAGCCGCCGTCGGTGCCGGCGTTCGCCCGCGACGGGCTGGCTCGCACGCTCGATCCCGTCGAGGATGTCCTCGGCGGACGCCTCGCCCAGCTCGTCGGCGATGACGACGGCGACGATGCGCTCGACGAGGCTCACGAGCTGCTCGCCCACGCCGCCCTGGAGGGCCGCGTGTTCACCGGCGATGCCGTCGCTGCCGCACTGGGCCGCGACCGGGACGCGGTGATCGATTTCATCGACGACCGGCTGTTGCTCGACGACGAGCACCCCGGCGGCCTCGTGCGCGAGGCGGGCTCGATCTCGCTCGACGGCTCAAGCGGCAAGCGGCACCTGTGGCTGTACCGCTTCGACGCGGAGCTCGACTGGTGGACGCTGCACCACCGCGGCCTCCCGGAGGGGCGGCGGAGGGCCGGAGCGCTCGCGCTCGCGACGGCGATCGAGCACGCCTACGGCGCCGAGCTGCCGCGCGTCGCTGGTCCGCTGGCCCGCCTGTATGAGCGCGGCGACGACGCCAGCCTTGCCCGGCCCGTGCGGCGGATCGCCGACGGCGGCAGTGATCGCCTCGTCCTCCTCTGGCGCGCCAACCAGGTGGTGGAGTCGCCCGACCCCGACGGCCGGCCCGAGCGGCGACGCGCAGCGCGCATCCTGCTCACGGCCGCGTCCGAGTTGTCGAGCCGCGGCCCGCACCACGACGGGCTGAGCTTCGCCCAGCGCGCCTACCGGCTCGCCCCGCTGCGCCACGACCGCGCCGAGGCGCTGTTTCTCGGCGGCGTGCATCGCTTCAAGCTCGGCGAGTACGACGAGGCGCGCTCGCAGCTGCACCTCGCGCTTGCCCTGCGGCGCGAGCTCGCCGACCGCAAGGGCGAGGCGGACACGCGCGCCGCGCTGGCCCTCATCGACACCCGCCGGGGCGATATCGCGGCCGCGCGGCTGGAGCTCGCCTTCGTGCTGGAGATCTACCGCGAGATCGGCGACCGCGACGGCGAGGCGACCACCCGCCACAGCCTGGCCGGGCTGTACCACGGCGAGGGCCTGCTCGACGCCGCGCAGAATGAGCTGAGCGACGTCGCCGCGTTTCTGCGCGATGCCGGCGACCGCCAGGGAGACGCCGACACGCGCCAGCGGATCGCCCGTCTGGAGATGGAGCAGGGCGACTTCGACGCGGCGCGCCAGCGGCTGCTCGACGTGCTTGAGCTCTACGGCCAGCTCGGCGACCGTCACGGCGAGGCCGACGTGCGCCACAACCTCGCTCGCATCGCGCTCGAGCTCGGTGACGCCAACGGGGCGCGGCGCGAGTTCATGCGCGTGCTCGGTGTCTATCGCGAGCTCGGCGACCGCGTCGGCGAGGCCGCGACGCGCCACAGCCTGGCCAGCATCGCGATCGAGCAGGGCGTCTTCGACAAGGCCGCGCGCGAGCTGGCGCGGGTGCTCGAGCTCGGCCGGGAACTCGGTGATGCCGAGGTCATCGCGGCCGCCGAGGAGGGGCTGGGGGTCATCGAGGAGGCCGTGGAGGCGCCGGTCGAGCTGGACTGACGGGCCGGCTCAGCCGTCCACCGGCGCGCGCTCGCGGGCAGCGGAGTACAGATGGCTGTCGCAGAAGCCCGGCTCGCCGAGCGCCGGGCCGACGATGATCACCGCCGTGCGCTTGACCTGCGCCGCGTGCACCTGGGCCGCGATCGTGGCGAGCGTGCCACGCAGGATGATCTCGCCGGGCTGCGACGCGCGCGCCACGACTGCGACCGGGCCGTCCTCGCCGTAGTGGACCGCCAGCCGCGGCGCGAGCTCGTCGATCGCCTGGACGGCGAGGTGCAGGACGAGCGTCGCGCGGTGGGCGGCGAGCGCGTCGAGCTCCTCGCCGGCGGGCATCGGCGTCGCGCGGCGGGCGTGACGGGTGAGGATCACCGTCTGGGCGACGCCGGGCAGCGTCAGCTCGCGACCGAGCGCGGCGGCGGCAGCAGCGAACGCGGGAACGCCGGGCGTGACGTCGTAGGCGATCCCGAGCGCATCCAGACGGCGCATCTGCTCGGCGGCGGCGCTCCAGACCGAGATGTCGCCCGAGTGCAGGCGCGCGACGTCGTGGTCAGCCGCCTGCGCCGCGACGTACTGCTCGACGATCGCATCGAGGTCAAGCCGCTGGGTGTCGATCAGGCGCGCGGCGGCGGGCGCGTGGGCGAGCACCTCGGCGGGCACGAGCGCGCCCGCGTAGAGGACGACCGGCGACGCGGCAATGAGCCGCTGGGCGCGCAGGGTGATGAGGTCGGGGGCGCCGGGCCCGGCCCCGATGAAGTGCACGACGGTCACCGGACGCGCAGCTCCCACTGCGTGATCGCCATCGCCGGCCGCCAGCCCGTGAAGGCACCCAGCGGCTCGGCGTGCG
>JBBSQG010000480.1:0-2478 GCA_038258125.1 Solirubrobacterales bacterium | reverse complement strand
GCCGCGCGGCGCGCTTCGGGCGGACGTTCGCCGACGTGCCGAGCGGGGTGCTGGTGCTCTACGAGGACGGCTACGGCGCGCTCTCGCTCGCGGTCAACGGCGGCTCGGCGCTCGCCACGCTCGGGCTGCGGCGCGACGACGAGGTGCGCATCGCGTCCGGCCCGCCGTCGTGAGCGCGCGGCTGGGCACCCCGCACCGGCATCACCGCCTGACGGACTCCACGAACGACCTCGCACGCGCGCTGGCGGCGGCCGGCGCCCCGCACGGCACGCTCGTCACCGCCGCCGAGCAGCGCGCCGGCCGCGGCCGGCAAGGAAGGACGTGGAGCGCGCCCGCCGGTCGCGCCCTGCTCATGTCGCTCGTGCTGCGCGACTGGCCGGCGCTGCTGCCGATCGCCGCCGCGGTGGCCGTCGCCGACGTCGCCGCGGCCGGCCGGGACGGGGTCATGATCAAGTGGCCCAACGACGTCCTGCGTGACGGCCGCAAGCTCGCCGGCATCCTCGCCGAGGGGCGACCGCAGGAGGGCTGGGCGGTGCTCGGGATCGGGATCAACGTCGCCGTCGAGGAGCACGACCTGCCGCCCGAACTGCACGGCCGCAGCGCGACGCTCGGTCTCTCGCCGTCCGCCATCGAACCGACGTTGGCGGCGCTGCTGCGCGCGCTGGAGCACCGCCTCGCCGAGCCGGCCGCGACGCTGCTGCCCGCCTACCGCCAGCGCGACGCGCTGCTCGGTGAGCGCGTCCGCTGGGCGCAGGGCGAGGGCGTCGGGCGCGGCATCGACGCGGGCGGGCGGCTCGTCGTGGAGCGCAGCGGCGGCGAGCGGGCCGTGCTCGATGCCGGCGAGGTGCATCTGCTGGCGCGGGAGTGATCGCGGCGGGCGGCCTGCGGCTTGGCGCGATGGTCGTGGCGGCTGGGCAGTGGCACGCGCTGCAGATCCGACACGACGGCTGAATTCGGCGCCCGGCCCCAAGGGCTGCGCGCGTCAAGCCGATCGCACCCGAGGTCTACGCTGTGACGTGTGGCGCGTCGCCCCCTGATCCTGCTGCTGCTCTCCGCCCTGAGCGCCGTCACGGCCGCCGCGATCTTCCTCGTCGCGCTCGGGATTCCCCGTGGGCGCGCGCTTGACGGCCGCGCGATGGAGGCCTTCGCGGGTGTTGCCCGTCCGCCCTTCCAGCCGTCGATCAACGGCATCGCGCACCTCGCCGATCCGGCGCCGGTCGTGCTCGGTGGCCTCGTGCTCGTCGCGATCGCGCTCCTGCGCCGCCGCCCGCTGATGGCCGTCATCGTGCCGGCGATCCTGCTGGGCGCGAACGTCACGACGCAGCTGCTCAAGCCCGCGCTCGCCGATGTGCGGCTGATCGAGCTGCAACACGTGCAGTCGGTCTATCCGGGCTCCTGGCCAAGCGGTCACGCCACCGCCGCGATGTCGCTCGCGCTGTGCGGCGTGCTCGTCGTCGGCCCGCGGCTGCGGCCGCTGGCTGCGCTCGCCGGCGCCGGCTTCGCGATCGCGGTCGGCTACGCGCTCGTCGTGGTCGGCTGGCACCTGCCCAGCGATGTGCTCGGCGGGTACCTTGTCGCCGCGACGTTCGCGCTCGCCGGAGCGGCGGCGGTCGCCGCGCTCGAGGCGCGCCGTTCGCCACACGCGACCGCCGCACCGGTGCTGCCTCCCGCCCTGATCGCCGCGCCAACGCTCGCGGTGCTCGGCGCCGCGGCGGTTGCCTTCGTCGCGGTCGCGGTCGCGACGCGAGCGCCGGAGATGACCGTCAGCGCCCTGGAGCACCCGTCGGCGCTCCTCGCCGGCGCCGCCATCGCCGCGCTCGGGCTGGCACTCACCGCGGGCCTCGCCGCGGCCCTGCGCCGCTGAGGCCGGCGCTCAGGCGGCGTCGTCGAGCGACGCCGGCTTGGACTCTGCGACCTCGGAGTCCGTGTTCTTCGTGACCGGCCGGACCGCGGCGCGACGCGGCGCGGCCTTCGGCGGGGGCTGGGGCTTGGATCTCGGCTTCGGCTTCGGCTTCGGCGTGGCGTCGGCGTCCGCGGCATCGGTTGGGGGCTTGGCGTCCGCGGCACGCTTGGCGGGAGCGCGGCGGCGCGGCGCGGGCTTCTTGACCGCGGCCTCGGCGGGCGCCCCAGCGGGCTGCTCCGCCTCGGCGGCGGCCGCACGCTTGGCCGGTGCGCGACGGCGGGTCGGCTTGGGCTTGGGCTCGGGCTCCGGGTCGGCGGCCGCGGCCGCCGCCTTCGGTCCGCGCGCGGCCGCCAGCGCGGCGGCAGCGTCGGCGATCGCCGAGACCGCAGCGGCATCGTCAACCACGGGGTCGGGCCGCCGGCGCGAGCGTGAGCGCCGCGACGTGGGCTTGGGGGAATCTGCCGGCGACGTCGGTTCCGCGGTCCCGCCGGCGGTCGCGCTCGAGGGAGCCGGCTCGACCGCCGCGACGGCGCGCTCGCCGGCGGCGGCGGGGCGCCCCCGGCCGTGGCGGGGGC
>JBBSQG010000479.1:0-2495 GCA_038258125.1 Solirubrobacterales bacterium | reverse complement strand
CCGTCGCCGCCGGTGACGCCGACGCGCTCGTCTCGGGCGGCTCGACCGGCGCCGCGCTCGCCGCGGCGCTGTTCAACATCAAGCGCGACCGCGGCATCCTGCGCCCGGCGCTGGCCGCCCAGATCCCGGTGCCCGGCATGCCGGTGACGCTCGTCGATGTCGGGGCGAACACCGAGGTGCGCGCCGAGCACCTCGTCCAGTTCGCGTTCATGGGCGCCGCGCTCGCGCAGGTCGTGCACGGTGTCGCCAACCCGCGCGTGGCGCTGCTGTCGGTCGGCGAGGAGGAGACCCGCGGCTCGCCTCTGACGATAGACGTCCACGCGCGCCTGTCCGCCGCTCACGGGCTGAACTTCGTCGGCAACATCGAGGGCCACGCGCTCGTCGAAGGCAAGGCCGATGTCGTCGTCACCGACGGCTTCACCGGCAACGTCGCGCTGAAGGTCATGGAGGGGGTGTCGGACAAGATGATCGCGCTGCTGAAGGAGACCGCGATCTCGTCGAGCCGGGCCAAGGCCGGCGGGCTGCTCATGCGGCCCGCGCTGCAGGCCTTCCGCGACGAGATCTCGCCCGAGACGGCCGGTGGCGGGTACCTGCTCGGCCTGCGCAAGATCGGCGTCGTCGGCCACGGGCGCTTCACGAGTCGCGGCTTCGCCCACGCGATCCTGCTCGCCGCCCGTGGGGTCACCGGCGACATCACCGGTCGCACCCACGACGCGCTCGAGCGCGCCGGCGCGCTGCGCAAGCCGGCGGGCGGGGTGTCCGAGACCGCCTCTACGGTACGCGCCCAATGACCCGAGACGACGTCTTCGCGATGATCCAGGCCCACCTCGTCGACGAGCTGGAGATCGACCCGGCCCGGATCGACGAGAGCACGAACTTCCGCGTCGACCTGGAGGCCGATTCGCTTGATCTCTACACGCTTGTGCAGGAGCTCGAGGACTCCTTCGGCGTGAAGATGACCGACGAGCAGGCCGCGAAGATCGTTACGGTGGGTCAGGCCGTCGACTTCGTCTTGATGCACGCGGTCATCTCCGAGCCCTCCGAGTCCTGAACCTTCTCACCGAACTCCTGCAGGAGCTGCCCGAGCATCTGCACCGGCAGGTCTTCACGCACGCGTCCTGGACCGAGCGGCGCAGCGATTCCTACTCGCGGCTGGCCTTCCTCGGCGACTCCGTGCTGAGCCTCGCGGTGACCTCGCACCTGTATCCGCGCCTGGAGGCCGAGCGCTTCGGCGCGGGGCGGCTGACGAAGATCCGCGCCCAGAGCGTGTCGGGCGTCTCCTGTCGCTCCGTCGCCGAGCGCCTCGGCGTGCCCGACAAGCTGCGCGCCTCGGCGCCGGCCGGCGTCGGTCAGAGCGCCGAGTCGCTCGTGGAGACCGAGCGCGTGCTGGCATCCGTGATCGAGGCGGTGATCGGCGCGTGCTACCTGCACAACGGCTACGAGCGCACCGCGGCCGCCGTCGTCGAGGCCTTCCAGCCGGAGATCACGAACGCGCTGTCACATCCGGTCGACTTCAAGTCGGCGCTGCAGGAGCGCCTCGCGCGCCACGCCGCGACCGTCGAGTACCAGATCGCCGGCGAGTCGGGCCCGCCGCATGACCGCACGTTCGCGGTCGTCGCGGTCGTCGCCGGGGAGCCGGTCGGCCGCGGCAGCGGGCGCTCCAAGAAGCACGCCGAGCAGGAAGCCGCGCGTATTGCGCTGGAGGCACTGCACCCGGTTGACGCGGCGCTCGTCGCGGAGGAAGTTGTCGAGCTGTGATGGGCGCGCCCGCATGCACCTGAGGTCGATCACCCTCAAGGGCTTCAAGTCCTTCCCCGACCGCACGAAGCTGGACTTCGCGCCAGGGGTATCGGTCGTCGTCGGTCCCAACGGGTCGGGCAAGTCGAACATCACCGACGCCGTCCTGTGGGCGATGGGCGAGCAGTCACCGCTCGCCGTCCGCGGCCAGACGATGCGCGACGTGATCTTCGGTGGGGGCCGCGGCGTGCAGGCGCGCAGCGCCGCCGAGGTCGAGATCGTCATCGACAACGGCGACGGCGCCGTCGACGTGCCGCTCGGCGAGATCTCGATCGTGCGGCGGCTGGACCGCTCCGGCGAGGGCGAGTATCGCCTCAACGGCGCGAGATGCCGGCTCGTCGACGTGCTGGAGATCCTCTCCGACACCGGCCTGGGCAAGGAGATGCACTCCGTCGTCTCGCAGGGCCGGGTCGAGTCGATCGTGACGTCCAAGCCGCGCGACCGGCGGCTGCTCATCGAAGAGGCGGCGGGCCTGGGCAAGCACCGCAAGCGCCGCCGCCGCGCGCAGCTCAAGCTCGAACGCACGCAGGACAACCTCGACCGCGCGCTGGATGTCGAGCGCGAGGCGCGCTCGCGGCTGCGCCCGCTCAAGCGCCAGGCCGAGGCCGCCGAGCTGCACGCCCGCCTGGAGCGCCAGACGCTCGAGGCCCGCTGGGAGCTCATCCGCGAGCTGGCCCGCGCGCGCCGCGCCGATCTGG
>JBBSQG010000478.1:0-2498 GCA_038258125.1 Solirubrobacterales bacterium | reverse complement strand
CGTGCGACCGTCGAGGTAGCAGTAGTCGATCCCTTCGGCGTCCAGGCGCGCGCGGACCTTGGCGAGGAAGCCCGTGAACTGGCTGAAGACGAGCGCGCGGTGGCCGCCGCCGACGACGTCGCCGAGCTGCTCGACGAGCGCGCCGAGCTTGGCGCACGGCACGGCGTCGGCGTCGACGTCGACGAGGCCCGCGTGGAGGCTGAGCTGGCGCAGGAGCGTGATCGAGCGCAGGATGGTGAAGCGATTGCGATCGAAGTCGTCGATCAGGCCGAGGATCCGCTGGCGCTCCCGCTGAAGCTGGCGGTCATAGAGCTTGCGATGGCGAGGGTGCAGATCGACGACGAGTGCCTGCTCCTGCTTGGCCGGCAGGTCCGCGGCGACGAGCTCCTTCGTGCGCCGCATCATGAGCGGCTTGATCCGACGCCGCAGCCGCGCGAGCCGCTCGGCATCGCCGCCGCGCTCGATCGGGCGCGCGTACTCCTCGGCGAAGCGCTTGGGATCGGGGAACAGGCCCGGCGCGGTGATCGACAGCAGCGACCACAGCTCCATCAGGCTGTTCTCCATCGGCGTGCCCGTGATCGCCAGCTTGAACGGCACCGCCAGCTCGCGCACGCAGCGGTACGTCTTGGCCTGGTGGTTCTTGACGAACTGCGCCTCGTCGAGCAGCAGCCCGGCCCACGCCACCGTGCGGTAGGCGTCGATCTCCAGGCGCAGCAGCGTGTACGTCGTGACGACGATGTCGGCGGCGCCGGCGAGCTCGTCGATCGAGCGGCCCGAGCGCGCCAGCGTGTCAGTGATCGTCGCGACCCGCAGGCCGGGCGCGAAGCGCGCCGCCTCCGCCACCCAATTGGACACGACGCTCGTCGGGGCGACGACGAGAAACGGTCCGACACCGGGGTCGCGGTCGCGCGCGTGGCAGATCAGCGCAAGCGCCTGCAACGTCTTGCCGAGCCCCATGTCGTCGGCGAGGATGCCGCCGAGCTCGAGCTCCCACAGCGCCGCCAGCCAGGCGAAGCCGTCGCATTGGTAGGGGCGCAGTCGCGCCTGCAGTGCCGCCGGCGGCTCGCGTTCGGGGAGCGCATCGAGCCCGAGCAGCGCATCGACCTGGCGCTGCCACGCCTGCGCCTGCGCAGTCACGATGCCCAGCGCGGCCAGCTCGGCCCACAGCCCGGCCTGGTAGCGGCTGATCCGCAGCGGCGCCGACGCCGAGTCCGTCAGCGCCCGCGCCTCCTCGATCAGCTGGCGCAGCGACTGCAGGCGCGGCGCGAGCAGGGAGAAGTGCGCGCCGTCGTCGAGCAGCAGCTGTGACTCGCCGGCGGCGAGTGCCACGAAGACCTCGCTGAACGGCAGCTCGCGGCCCTCGATGGCAATCGTCACGCCGAGGTCAAACCAGTCGCGCTCCCCTGCGATGTCGGTGGTCGACACGCCGATCTGCAGCGAATCGCCGACGTCGCGGAAGTCGGGCAGCTCGCCGCTGACCTCGACGGCGATCCCGTCCAGGGCCTGCAGCCGCGGCAGCGCCTCGGTGGTGAAGCGCATGCAATCCAGGCCGCCGAGCCAAACGGCCGGCGCGGCGGACGGGCGGCCGGCGTCGTCGAGCAGGCCGATCTGCTCGAGGCCGTCTTCCGCGAGGGCGATGCCGTCGAGGATCGCGTGCTCGGCGTCGATGTCGCGAAACCCGGGGGAGCCGTCGAAGCCCAGCGGCACGCGCCGGGTCGTCGCACCTACCTCGTAGTCCCAGGCCCAGCCGAGCTCGAGGACGTGGCCGGCGCCGTAGGAGGCCCGCAGCACGAGCGCTGGCGCGGAGACCTCGGGCGGCGTAAACGACCCGTCCGACGACACGACCGTCGCGACGTGACGCAGCGACGGGCACAGCTCGTCGGCGAAGCGCTCCATCTCGGTGGCGGGAATCTGCAGCCGCTCGTCGTCAAGCAGCATCCGCTGCAGCGCCGCCGACGCCGGCCGCGCGAGGCGCACGAGACGCAGCCGGCGGCCTTCGATGCCGTCAGCCCCGCCGGTGCCGGCTCGCTCGGCGCAGACGAGGCCGTGGCCGCTGGAGCCGAGGAACAACAGCGGCTCGAAGCCCTCCAGCACATCGCCGTCGACGCCGAGCACCGCGCGCGCGAGCGCCGCGCCGTCCTCGCCGCGCGTCACGTCGATCACGAGCTCCCCGCGCTGCGCCCGCGGGATCGTGCCGAGCCCCGGTCGGGCGTGGATCAGCATCAGACCGAGCCGAGCCGCCTCGTCGAGCAGCGACCACAGCTGGGGGCTGTCGCAGCCGCTGAGATCGAGCGTCTTGTCGGCGGCGTAGTGGTACTGGTAGGCGGGTCGCCCGTCGCGCGCGCGGTGCACCGCGTACAGCTCGCGGGCGAGCGCGAGATGTTCGGACCGGTAGTCGGCGTTGTGCATCTGCCAGCTGTCCAGTCCGCTCCACGTCAGCGACCCGTTGATCCAGCCGCCGCGCGCGCCGGGCCGCATCAGCCGGGCCAGCACGCGCG
>JBBSQG010000477.1:0-2503 GCA_038258125.1 Solirubrobacterales bacterium | reverse complement strand
GCCGATGTCGCGCTGGTGGGCGAGCGCGGCGCGCAGTGCGTCGAAGACCGGCGCCGCCCCGCGCCTCAGCGCTCGAAACGCGCACCCAGGCCTCAACCCGCGCCCCCAACCCCACGGCCGACGGCGCATTCCGGGGTCTCAGCGCCCGAAACGCGCACCGCAGCCGCGCTACGCCGGCCCGCTGAGACCGTGCTTGCGAACGTGGTCGGTGGGTACCGTGCAGCGGATGCCTGAAGCCATCGAGCTCCATCCATGGGAACGGCGCCTCGGAGCGACTCCGCTCGATGACGACGCGGTCGAGTTCCGCGTCTGGGCGCCGGACGCCGAGCACGTCCGCGTGCGGGTCGGCGCTGACGAGCACGCGCTGACGCACGCCGGCGACGGCATCCACGAGGGGCGTGTCGACGCGCTCGGCGGCGAGGACTACGTCTACCTGCTCGATGGCGGCGAGCACGCGCTGCCCGACCCCGCCTCGCGCCACCAGCCGGCCGGCCTGCGCGGGCCCTCGCGGATCGTCGACCCCAAG
Source organism: Solirubrobacterales bacterium (assembly GCA_038258125.1). Classification (GTDB taxonomy): domain Bacteria; phylum Actinomycetota; class Thermoleophilia; order Solirubrobacterales; family Solirubrobacteraceae; genus CADCVQ01. Next base: position 1,977 of record JBBSQG010000477.1, on the reverse strand, counting down.
GCGTTCGCCTGGACGGACGCCGCCTTCGCGCCGCACCCGCTCGACGACCTCGTCATCTACGAGCTGCACGTCGGCACGTTCACCGGCGAGGGCACGTTCGACGCGGCGATCGAGCACCTCCCCGGACTTGCCGAGCTCGGCATCACGGCGATCGAGGTCATGCCGGTCGCCGAGTTCCCCGGCCGCCACGGCTGGGGCTATGACGGCGTCTACCTGTCGGCAGCGCAGTCCTCCTACGGCGGTCCGCTCGGCTTCCAGCGGCTCGTCGACGCCGCCCACGCCAGCGGGCTGAGCGTGATCCTCGACGTCGTCTACAACCACGTCGGCGCGTCGGGCAACACCGCGCTCGCCGCCTTCGGGCCGTACTTCACCGACCGCTACTCGACGTTCTGGGGCAACGCGATCAACTACGACGACGAGTACTCCGAGCCAGTCCGCGAGTGGGTGCTGCAGTCCGCCGAGGGCTGGGTACGCGACTTCCACGTCGACGGCCTGCGACTCGACGCGATCCACGCGATCTACGACACCGGCGCCAACCCGATCATGGCCCAGCTCGCCGACCGCGTGCACGCCGCGGCGGGTGGGCGGGGCTCCGCGCTCGTCATCGCCGAGTCGGGCCTGAACGACCCGAATGTCATCCGTCCGCGCGCGCAGGGCGGCTTCGGCCACGACGCGCAGTGGGCCGACGACTTCCACCACGCCCTTCGCGTGCTGCTGACCGGTGACCGCGGCGGCTACTACGAGGAGTTCGGCGCCGTCGCCGACCTCGCGAAGGCGTTTCGGCGCCCCTTCGTTCACGACGGCCAGTACTCGGCGTTTCGCAAGCGCCGCTTCGGCGCGCCCGCCACCGACCGTCCGCCGCGCCAGTTCGTCGTCTTCGACCAGAACCACGACCAGGTCGGCAACCGCGCCTTCGGCGACCGCATGCCCGCGCAGGCTCGCCCGCTGGCGGCGTTCTGCACCCTGCTGTCGCCATTCACGCCGATGCTGTTCATGGGTGAGGAGTACGGCGAGCCGGCGCCGTTTCAGTTCTTCTGCGATCACATCGACGAGGAGATCGCCACCGCCACGCGCGACGGGCGCCGGCGCGAGTTCGCCGCCTTCGCGGAATTCGCCGGCGAAGCGGTGCCCGACCCGCAGGACCCCGCGACCTTCGAGCGCTCCAAGCTCACGCGCGAAAGAGACGCCGCCGTCGCCGAGCTCTACGCCACACTGTTGCGCGTGCGCCGCCAGCTGCCCGACGACGAGGTCGTCTGCGACTTCGACGAGGCCGCCCGCTGGCTGACCGTCGACCGCGGTCCCTTTCGCCTGGCTTGCAACTTCGCCGAGGAGCCGCGCGCGGTGCCGGCCGCGGCGGGCCACAGCGAGGTCGTCCTCGCCACCGCGGACGGCGTCACGCGCCTGAGCGGCGGGCCGGTCCAGCTGCCCGCCCTCAGCGGAGCGCTGCTGGGGTGAGCGAGCCCAAGCCCAAGCCCAAGCCCGAGGTCTGGCCCGGCCGGCCGTTTCCGCTCGGCCCGACATGGAACGGCCGCGGAACGAACTTCAGCATCTTCAGCGAGAACGCCGAGCGCGTCGAGCTGTGCCTCTTCGACGGCCCCGACGACATCGAGTCGCGCATCGAGATGGTCGAGCGCACGGCCTACAACTGGCACTGCTACCTGCCCGGCGTCGGCCCCGGCCAGCGCTACGGCTACCGCGTCCACGGCCCCTACGAGCCCGACGAGGGCCACCGCTTCAACCCCTGCAAGCTGCTCATCGATCCCTACGCGAAGGCGATCGAGCTGGAGATCCTCTGGCACGAGGCGAGCACGCTGCCCTACATCCCCGACGACACCGACGTCGCCGACCTCGAGCCCGACGACGAGGACGACGCGGCGGCGATCCCGAAGGGGTTCGTCGTCGACCCGGGCTTTGACTGGGAGGGCGATCGCCTGCTCGGCACGCCGTGGACGGAGACGGTGATCTACGAGGCGCACG
>JBBSQG010000476.1:0-2508 GCA_038258125.1 Solirubrobacterales bacterium | reverse complement strand
GTGCCGGCGATCGGCCGCGTCGCGACGTGGCGGCCGGTGACCGTCAGCACCGGCTCCGGCGAGGCGCCCGCGACCTGGAAGTCCAGGAAGTCCAGGAAGTACATGTACGGGCGCGGGTTGACGACGCGCAGCCCGCGGTAGACGGAGAACGGGTCGATGTCGAGGTCGGCCGAGAAGCGCTGTGACGGCACGACCTGGAAGGCGTCGCCGGCGTGGATGTACTCGACGATCCGCGCGACGTTCGCCTCGAACTGCTCGCGCGGCATGTTGGACTCAAACCGCGGCCGCGGGCGGGCCGGCGTCGGCGCCGGCCGCGGGACGGGGCCGGCCAGCAGATCGCGCACGTACTCGATCGTCGCGAGCGCGCCCGTGTAGGCGTTCTGGAGCTCACTGCCGTCGTCGTCGTCGGCGTAGACGTTGACGAGCACGCTGATCGTGTGGCGCAGGTGGTCGAACACGACGAGCACGTCGGACAGCATGAGCGCCATGTCAGGCAGGCCGATCGGGTCGGGGTTGGGCTCGCCGAGCGGCTCGACCGTGCGCACGAGGTCATAGCCGAAGTAGCCGACCGCGCCGCCCGCGAACGGCGGCATGTCCGGCCAAGGCGCCTGGCGGTGGCGGGCAACCTCGGTGGCCGCGTACGCGTACGGGTCGGCGGGCTCGTCGCCCAGCGACCAGCGCACGACCTCGCGCGGGCGCACCCCGATGAAGCTGTAGCGCCCGACCTGCTGACCGCGGTCGGCGGACTCAAGCAGGAACGCCGCCGACGTCGGCTCCCGGCCGCGCAGCTTGAGAAAGGCCGAGACCGGCGTCTCGGTGTCGTCGATGAAGGAGTGGCGCAGCGCGATCGTGTTGTACTCGCGGGCGAGCGCACGGACCTCTTCGAGCGACGGCTCGACCGGGAAGCTCCCACCGTCCCCGGCGCCGGCGCCGTCAGCCGCGGCGGGCATTGAGCACGTCCTGCGCGCCGGCAAGCGAGCGCTCGCGCCCGCGCAGCAGCACCGTGAGGTGGTACAGGACGTCGGCGGCCTCGTTGTCGACGTGCTCGTCGGACTCCTCGCGGACGGCGCGCGTGACCTCCTCGGCCTCCTCGAGCACCTTCTCCCCCGCCAGCTGCGGATCCTCCAGCAGCGTCACGGTGTAGGAACCGGCCGGACGCTCGGCGGCGCGCTGGGCGAGCGTGCGCTCCAGCGCCGGCAGCGCCTCGTGCGGCGCCGGCGGCTCGAGCTGGCCGTGGTGAAAGCAGCTGCGCTCGCCGGTGTGGCAGGCCGGCCCGGCGGGCTCGACGAGCGCCAGCAGCGCGTCGCCGTCGCAGTCCAGCCGCAGGGCGCGGACGGCCTGCGTGTTGCCGCTCGTCGCGCCCTTGTGCCACTGCTCGGAGCGCGAGCGGCTATAGAGGTGAAGCTCCCCGCTCGCGCGCGTGCGGCGGACCGCCTCGGCGTTGGCGTAGGCGAGTGTCAGCACCTCGCCACTGTGCCAGTCCTGCACGATGACGGGCACGAGGCCCTGGCTGTCGTAGGCGATCTCCACGAGGGTGGGAGTCTAGGCGCGACCGCATCCTCCTCCCGTCCCACCCGTTGTCAATCACATGCGCCCCGTCCTCGCCATCGCCCTGCTCGCCGTGCTCGTGATCGCCACCAGCGCCGCGGCGGGCTCCAAGCGCGGCTTCGAGGGCCGCGCCTGCACCCCGCCCAAGGGCCACAAGATCGCCGACTGCCGCCTCGCCCGTCACGGCGCGCCCGACCTCAGCCGCGCCGCCTGGCGGGCCCTGCGCGGCAAGGAGGTCACGATCTCCAAGCGCGTCGACGCGCTCGCGCCCAACCCGGCGGCCGGCGGCGCGCGCAGCTGGCGGCTGATCGACTCGCTGGCCCAGCCGATGGGCCGCCTGCAGATGAACGACGCCGGGCGGTTTGTGCTGATCGACCTCGCCGGCACGGCGTACCGCGCCACCCGGGTCAACGTCCGTGGCCGCGGCTGCATGGCCAGCGCCGCCCGCTCGGTGCGCTATCCGCTCGTGCAGATCATCGCCGGCAAGGCGCGTGCCGGCGGCACGCAGGCGTTCATCGACGGGGCGGCGATCGACCGCAGCACGTCGATGGGCGCCGCCGCACACGCGGCGTTCACGCGCCAGCGCGGTGGCGGCACCGGCTGCGGCCCGCGTCGCAAGGAGATCGGCAAGCTGCGCAGGCTCGCCAACCCGCGCGTCGCCAAGACCGCCCACGCGCGCCTGTCCAACGGTGCGATCAACGACGTCAAGGAGTACGACGCCAAGCCCGACTTCGGCAACGTCGTGTACTTCATGTCCAACACGACCTCGGTCTCCGTCGGCGGCATCGCACGCGGCATGGTGCGCGTCGGCACGCGGGTCGCCAAGGTCGACTACTTCACGGTCTGCGATCCCAGCAGCGACGGGACGCTGACCTGGCGCTACTGGTCGATCCGCACCGGCGTCAAGGCGCGCCCGCGTCTGTACGGCTGGATCCCGGGGCGCTGCCCGAAGACCTAGTG
>JBBSQG010000475.1:0-2526 GCA_038258125.1 Solirubrobacterales bacterium | reverse complement strand
ACGCGCGGTGAACTGGCCGTGCTCGGCCTGAACCGCCTTCGCCGCGGCGAGCGCCCGGCCGGCGTCGACAAGTGCCGCGCCGGCGACTGCCGCATCACCCGACGCGAGCGCCGCATCGGCGTCTTTCGCGCGATGCTCGAAGGTTGTGTAGTCGCCCTTCGCCGCGGCGGCGCCGGGCTGCTTCGCCGCTGCCTTCGCGTCGGCACGCAGTGTCGCGAGCGCCGACTGGAGCCGTTTCGGGTCGCTCGTGGGGTCGCTGCCGGCGGCCTCGGCAGCGAGCGAAGCGGCGAGGCTGTCGCCGAGCTTCTTCGCCGCCGCCAGGTCGGCGCGTGCGCGCTGAACGGTGGTCAGCACCGCGCTCCACGCCGGCAACGGCTCGGCGGCGGCGTTCGCCGGCGCGACCGCGGCGGCTGCCTGCACCAGCAGCGCCCGGATCGCGTCGCGCTCGGCCTTCAGCTTCACGGCGGCGGCATGCGCATCGAGCGCCGCGAGCTCGGTGTCGGCAGCGGCGCGTTCGCGGTCGTGCGCCGTCAGCACCGGCGCGAGCGTGCTTGTGGCAGCGGCCCGCTTCTCGGCGTCGACGAGCATGGCCAAGGCTTCCTCGACGCGCATCGTGTCCGGCGCAGAGATCGTGTCGGCCTGCGCGACGACCGCATCGAGCACCTCGGCGCGGGTCGTGATCTCGACGTTGCCTTTCAGCCTGGCGATCGCCGCCGCCGTCTTCGTCCGCTGCTGGTCGTATTTCGTTCGCCGCTCGATCATGCGCACCGCGGGCCCGAGCACCTTCAGCGCGGCGCGGAAGTGCTGCTGCACCAGGGACCACTCCGCCGCCTTGAACGCGGCCTCGGCGGCTGCGACGAGCGGCTCGGCGGTGGCGATGTCGCCCTGCAGGTAGGCGCGCACCTTGGCGCTGCTCGCCTTGGCCTGCTTCAGGCGCAACCGGATCAGGTCGACGCTGCCCTTCAGGTCGGGGCGGATGTCGTCGTCGATCTTCTTCAGCTCGGCGATCGCCTTGGCGAACTTGGTCGGCGGCCCCTTGGCCAGGGCGTCGGCGCCGGCGAGGGCGGCCTCGCGCTTCTTGGTCTCGTCGGCGTTGTCAGCGCTCTTCTGCGACAGGAGCAAGGCCTGGGTGACCGCGCGCCGCTTCGCGTAACCAGCCCACTCCTCGGCCAGCTTCTTGGCGGCGGCGCAGAACGCGCGCGCCTCGGCGAGCGCAGCGGTCGCCGCCTTCCAGGCCTTCGCGGCGGCCTCGGTGTCGGCGGCGGCGAGCTTGGCGACAGCGTCGTCGATCCCGCTCTGGACGTTGTCCTTCTGCGCATGCGCGTTGAGCGCGTCGACGAGGTGCTGGATCGCATCGCGCGCCGTCAGGTAGGCGGCGACGTTCTTGTCGGCGCCCGGCGCGGCGACCGGCGGCGCTGCCGCCGCGGTCGGAGCGGTAGCAACGGGCGGCGCGCCCGACACTGCGGCAGGAGGCGTCGAGACCGGCGCATCGGCATCGGAATCGGCGTCGACGGTTCTTTCCGCGACGCCCCGCCAGGAATCCTTCGGCTTGACGGGCTCGAGACCCAATGCGGCGAGAAGACTCATCGTCGGCAGCCCCTTGGCTTTGCAAGGACGCGAGTCTAGGCTCGCACGGCCGGCCGCCTGGCCCCCCGCACGCGCCGTCTCGCACCTCGCCGCGACGGCTACGATCGGCCCCCCACGTCCCCCCGTCACCATGCACGCAGATGCACCACGCCGGTCGCCGGCACGCCAACGAACCGCTGCGCCTCCCTGGCTCGCCGGTCTCGTGCTGGCCGGCGCAGCGGCATCGGGCCTGGCGGCGGCGGCCGACGCGACCCGCGCCACTTCCGCAGGAGCTTCCGGCATGGCCACCGACCGTACCCGCGCCGCCGCGCCCGCCCGCCTCGCCGGCGTCGACCCGGCGCGCATCGTGCCGCTCTTGCCGGAGCGGCTCGGCGGCTGGTCGCGGACGTCGCTCGAGCCGGCGAGCCGCGACGACGGGATCGCCGAGCACGGCCCGACCCTGCGCGCCGAGTACGAGCGCGACCGGGCGACGGCCACGCTCTCGAGCGACGCCGCCGCAAGTCGCAGCACGCTGGCCACGGACTGGAACGGTCCGCCCGTCGATCGCGCGACCGACACCGGCCGCGAAGCGTTCTACAAGAAGGACGGCCGCATCTTCCGCGAGACCTTCGAGACCGCGAGCCACGAGTCGAGCGTGACCTGCACGATGGCCAGCGGCATCGTCGTCGTCGCCATCAGCCGCAGTGCCGACATCGAAGCGCTGCGTGCGCTGGTCAACGCCGTCGACCTCGACCGGGCCGGCGCGCTGCGCCGCAGACGCTGAACCACGACGGGGCCGATGCGGCACCCCGGCACTCAGGCGCCGGGCCCCTGGAAGCCGCCGGCGCGCAACGTGACGACGAGCGTGTCGCGCCAGCCGTGCTCAGCCAACGGCTGGATCGGCGTGCTCTCGTGGATGACGCGGGCGTCGTCGAGGAAGAGACAGGTCCACGGCTCGGT
>JBBSQG010000474.1:0-2534 GCA_038258125.1 Solirubrobacterales bacterium | reverse complement strand
TGCCCGGCCGCGTCGCCGAGCTGCCGCACGCGTGGCGCAGCTCGGCGCGGATCGACGACTCGCACGCGCGGCTGCGAGCGGCCGCGCGGGAGGCCGGCCGCGGACCGCTGCTGCGCTGCGGGCGCCTCTCGACGAGCGACGTGCTCGTGCGCACCGCCCTGGCCTGGCAGCTGAAGGTGCCGCTCGCTGACGTCGTGAGCTTCGGCAAGCCGTCGCGGCGGTCGGGCGCGTTCGTCGTAGGCCTGCAGGCCGCGCCGGGCCTCCGCGAGGAGATGCGCGCCGCCGGAACGCTGATCGCGCGCCGTGGTGAGTGGAGCGTCTACTCGGTCGACTGCGCGCTGATGGCGAGCGCGTCCGGCGCGGCCGCCCGCAGCGCCGGCGTCTCGGGCGCGTCGCGGTAGGGCTGAACCGTCGGCTGCCCCTCCTCGTGGTACTCGCCGTCGGCGTTGACCGCCCAGACGTCATGCCTGGTCCCGGCGGTTGCGTTCTCGACGGCGCGCAGCGCCGTCAGCATCGAGTGATCGGAGTTGTTGTAGCGGTGCAGCCCGTTGCGGCCGATCTGCTGCAGGTTGGCGATCGTTGCCAGCCAACCGCGGATCGTGGCAACGCGTCCCTCGTAGTCGGCGTCGTAGATCGGGTAGGCCTTCGCCACCCGCTCGACGTAGCCGGCGACGACGCGCTGCGCCGGTGCGAGCCCGATCGCCTCCAGCTCACGCGTCGCGCGAGCGACGAGATCGGCGTCGTCGGCGCTCCACAGCCCGTCGCCCTCGAAGCAGAAGTACTCCATGCCGACGCAGGTGCGCCCGGGGTCGGGCACCATCGCCGGGCTCCAGGCGCGGAAGTTCTGGATCCGCCCGACGAGCACATGCGGGTCGTGGATGTAGATCCAGTTGTCGGGGAAGAGGTCGTCGCCCTCGACGACGAGCGCGACCGTGAGGAAGTCGCGGTAGCGCAGGCCGGCCGCGGCACGGCGCACGGGCTCGGGCGCCGGCGGATCGGCGAGCGCGACGACATCGCGGAGCGCCAGCGAGGAGATCACGTCGGCCACAGCGACCCGCTCGTCGCCGGCGTGCACCGCGGTCACGCGCCCGTCGTCGATCTCCAGGCGCGTGACGCGGGCGCCGAGCCGCATCTGCCCGCCGGCGCCGACGATCTCGGCCGCCATCGCCTCCCACATCTGGCCCGGCCCGAGCCGCGGGTAGTGGAAGCGCTCGATCAGGCTGCGCACGTCGCCGCCGTCGCTCAGCAGCGCGGCGCGGACGACGCGCCAGAGCGACAGGGTGCGGATCCGCTGCGCCGCCCACTCGGCGCGGATCTCCGTCGTCGGCACGCCCCAGACCTTCTCGGTGTAGCTCTTGAAGAACATCTCGAACAGGCGCCGGCCGAAGCGGTCGCAGACCCAGTCCTCGAACGTCACGCTGGCGCCGCGACGGCCGATCCGGCGCGCGAGCGCACGCGCGTAGGACGCCGAGCAGCGCACGAGCTCCAGCGGCCCGACCTTGCGCACGACGTCGGCCAGCCGCAGCGGGTAGTCGATGAAGCGCCCGCGCCAGTAGATGCGCGACATGCGGTCGCGCACGAGCAGCTCCTCATGCAGGACCTCCTCCCACAGGCGCTGGACCTCGTCGGACTTCGTGAAGAAGCGATGACCGCCGAGGTCGAAGCGGTAGCCGTCGCGCACGACCGTCCGCGCGAGCCCGCCGACCTGCGCGTCGGCCTCGAAGACGACGACGGGACGTGCGCTCCGGGCGAGCACGTAGCCTGCGGTCAACCCGGCCGGCCCGGCTCCGAGCACGGCCAGCGGCTCATGTCCACTCTCGCCCATTAGGGCACTCTAACTTAGGCTGTCCTAACGTGTTGTCCGTCGTCATCCCCGCCACCGACGCACCGCCGACGCTCGGCCGCTGTCTCGCCGCGCTCGCCCGCTCCGACGAGCGTCACGCGGTCGTCGTGGTGACCGAGCCTGCCGGCAGCGGCCCGGCTGCCGCCCGCAACGCCGGAGCGCGCCGCTGCGACGGCCAGATCCTCGTCTTCGTCGACGCCGACGTCGAGGTCCACCCCGACGCGCTGCGGCGGCTGCGCGAGACGCTCGAGCGCGACGCGAGCCTGGCTGCCGTGTTCGGTGCCTACGACGATCGCCCCGCCGCCCCCACCATCGTGTCGCGCTTTCGCAATCTGCTGCACCACCACATCCACGTCAGCAATCCCGGCCCGGCGACGACGTTCTGGGCCGGCCTCGGCGCGGTCCGCCGCGAGGCCTTCGACGCCGTCGGCGGGTTCGACGCCGAGCGCTATCGGCGGCCGTCGATCGAGGACATCGAGCTGGGCATGCGCCTGCATGCCGCCGGCCGGCGGATCGTGCTCGACCCCGCCGTGCGCGGCACGCACCTCAAGCGCTGGACGCTCGCGACGATGCTGCGCACCGACCTCGTCGCCCGCGGCGCTCCCTGGGTCGAGCTGCGCCTGGAGCGCGGCGGCGCGGGCGGCGGCGCGCTCAACCTCGCCTGGCGCCAGCGGCTGGCGGCGGCCGGCGC
>JBBSQG010000473.1:0-2537 GCA_038258125.1 Solirubrobacterales bacterium | reverse complement strand
CCGAGGACGACGACGCGCTGTGGGCGCGCCAGCGCGCCGGCCAGCGCGACCAGGATGGGGGCGGCGCGGTCGTGCGCGTCTCGGGCCGCCCGGACACGATCGCCGACGCCTGCGTGGCCGCCCAGATCGCCGGCGCGACGCTCGTCGGCCGCGCCGCGCTCGGCCTGTCGTGGATCGCTCTGCCGGCCGCGGCGCCCGGCGAGCTGGTCACCGCGATCGCGCGCCTGCGCAAGGTGCTCGCGCCGGCGGCCTGCGTCGTGCTCGACGCGCCGGCGCCGGTCCGCGCGCACCTCGATCCGTGGGACCACGTCGAGGACGCGGGCGTCGTGCTCATGCGCCGCGTCAAGGAGCGCTTCGACCCCACTCGCACCTGCAACCCCGGCATCTTCGTGGGCGGGATCTGACAGCGGCGATGCCCGCCTTCGACACCCACAAGCCGCCCGAGGTCGACCTCATCGAGGACTGCGTGCACTGCGGCTTCTGCCTGCCGACGTGCCCGACGTACGTGCTCTGGAACGAGGAGATGGACTCGCCGCGCGGGCGGATCGTGCTGATGAGCGAGGGCCTGCAGGAAGGCAGCGAGCTGAGTGCCACGATGGTCGGCCACTTCGACAACTGCCTGGGCTGCATGGCCTGCGTGACGGCCTGCCCGTCGGGCGTGCGCTACGACCTGCTGATCGAGGACACGCGCTCGCAGGTCGAGCGCCAGCACCCGCGCACGGCGCGCGAGAAGCTGCTGCGCCGGGCGCTGTTCTCGACCTTCCCGTATCCCGGCCGGCTGCGCGCGACGGTCCCGCTGCTCGTGTTCGCCCGCCGCACCGGGCTGGCGAAGTGGGCGCAACGCTCGCGCCTCGTCGGTCGCGTCGCGGTCCTGCGCACGCTCGCCGAGCTCGCCCCGCCGGTCGGGCTGCGCGATGCCGTCCGCCGGCTGCCCACGGTGACGAAGGCGGTCGGCGACAAGCGCGGCACCGTCGGCTTCCTGCAGGGCTGCGTCCAGCGCGCGTACTTCGGCGACGTCAACGCCGCCACCGTCGCCGTGCTCGCCGCCGAGGGCTTCGAGGTCCACGCGCCGCGGGCGCCGCGCTGCTGCGGCGCGCTCGGTCTGCACGCCGGCCAGGAGGAGGACTCGCTGCCGCTGGCCAAGGCGACCATCGAGGCCTTCGAGGACTACGACCACGTCGTCGTCAACGCCGCCGGCTGCGGCTCGGCGATCAAGGACTACGGCCACCTGCTGCGCGACGACCCCGAGTGGAGCGAGCGCGCCGCGGCGCTGTCCGGGCGGGCACGGGATGTCCACGAGCTGCTCGCCGAGCACCCGCCGCGCGCCAAGCGCCACCCGGTGGCACTGAAGGTCGCCTACCACGACGCCTGCCATCTAGCCCACGCCCAGCACGTCCGTGCCCAGCCGCGCCAGCTGCTGCGCGCGATCCCGGGCCTGGAGCTTGTCGAGCCGGCCGAGTGGGAGCTGTGCTGCGGCTCGGCGGGGATCTACAACCTGACGCGGCCGGAGGCCGCCGGGCAGCTCGGCGAGCGCAAGGCCGACAATCTGCTGGCGACCGGCGCCGACGTGATCGCCGCCGCCAACCCCGGCTGCACGCTGCAGATCGCCGCCCACCTGCAGCGCAAGGGCCGCCCCGTCCCGCTGCTGCACCCGATGCAGATCCTGCGGCGCTCGATCGAGGGCGGCGACGCCGGCCGCGGGCGGCTGCGCGGCGCGGCAACCCGGGCCGGCCAGCCGCTACGCGGCGCCGCTCGCCGCCTGCGCGCCCGGCTGCCGGGCGGCTGAGCTACTTCCCGCGCGTCAGCCGGCGGACGTACTCGCCGAGCGCGTCGAGCGCGAGCTGCAGCGAGCTGTAGGAGCTCACCTGCTTGGGCGCGCTGACCTCCGGCACGTCGCCGAGCTCGGAGATCTCGAGGTTCGCGTCGAGCGTCGCTCGGCGGATGCCGAACAGCAGCTTGCGGTCGCGCGAGGACACGACGAGCTCGCCGTGCGCCTTCGCCTTGCGCAGGACGTGGTCGTCCTTGCCGATCCAGGCTTCGCCGCGGGCGACCGTCACCGATCGGGCGAGCGCGGAGACCATCTTCGGGCCGAGCGCGTCCGGCAGCCCGAGCGCCTGCGTGATGTTCAGGCGCCGCAGGAAGCGCACCATCCGCGACAGATCGAGGAAGAAGGCCTTCGCGTCGACATCGGCGGTGATGTGGTGGACGCGCTCGCCCTTGAGCGTCGTCTCGCCGACGAGCTTGGCGTTGCGCTGCCACTCGTGGGGGTTGATGAAGAACATCGCGCCGGTCTTCGTCAGCCCGTTGTCGGCCAGCGCGGCGGGCTCGACGAGCTTGCGCGAGATCGCGTCGGGGATCTTGTAGCCGCTCGGGCCGAGCCGGATGAAGCCGGTCCTGTCGGAGAGCACGATCGCGCCACCGAGCGCCTGGCCGGCGTGGGAGAGGCCCACGTCGATGTCGAGATCGGGCACCGACGCGCCGGACGGCAGGTTGTAGGTGCCGTCGGCAGTGATCTGCGTCTTGCCGGTGAGCGGCTG
>JBBSQG010000472.1:0-2542 GCA_038258125.1 Solirubrobacterales bacterium | reverse complement strand
TGCGCGACGGGCGGATCGTGACCTTTCCCGGCTTGAAGCTGACTCGCGCGTTCTGCGCCGGACGGCTGACGCCGGCCCGGGCGCGCTCGGCGAGGCGCCGGACCGCGGCCTGCGAGTAGCGCACCTTCGGCGCGACGCTCGCCTCCACCTTGGCGCCGCTGATCGCTCGCCATGTACGCGCCAGGACGCCGCCCGCGCGCCCGCGCTCGATCGCTGCGGCGACCATGGCGTCGACGTCGGCGGCGAGGTGCGAGGCGCGCGCGGTGAGGTGGAAGGGGCGACCGGCGGCGCGGACGGTCAACGTCCGGCGCAGCGGCTTGACGAGCTCCTCCTGCAGGGCGGCGCGAGCCTCGACCTTGTTCATGCCGCCGATGTCCACCGGACCCACGCGCACGCCCTCGGCGACGAAGGCGTCGCGGCCGGCGTCCCACGCGAACATGCCGGCGACCGTCGCGACCAGCAGGACAGCGGCGACGGCGAGGAGCGCGGGGAGCTTGGGCGGCATGGCCTTCCTTGGTCTGGGCGGCGGCGGCCGCCCGTCTGACGATCAGCGCCAGCGTACGCCAGACGGCGGGCGGCATGTCCCCAGTCGCCGGCTGGTTTGCCAATGGGTAGCGTCGATCAAACGGGTGCACATCGGTGCTCGACGCTTCCGTTAGCGGGCGACCTTGGCGCCCGGCCGCAAGAGCGGATCGAGCTTGGCCGCCAGCCCGCGCCAATCGGTGGCGCAGATGACGTCCTCCTCCTCGCACAGCTCGCGGTTCCACGGGTGCTCGATCGTGGCGGTGAGCAGACCGTGCTCGATCGCCCGCGCGAGGTTCTCGGGGCTGTCGTCGATCAGCAGGTCGATGCCGAGCTCCAGGCAGCGGCCGACCTTGTCGTGCGCGCAGTACAGGTCGTCGTAGGCGACGCCGATCCGCTCCAACCAGTGGGCGGTGGCATCAAATGCCTCCGGGTCGCGGTGGCTGGTGATGTGGATGTAGTGGCCGTCTTCGCGCCAGCCGCTGACGGTCTGGACGGCGCCGGGATAGGGCTCGCCGGCGAGGATCGCCGCCGCGCAATGCGTCTCCTGGATACAGAGATGCAGCTGATCGTGGCGCAGGCGGGTGATCCCCCAGTCCAGCTGCTCCTCGTAGGGCAGGTCGATTCCGAAGCGCCTCAGCGCGGCATCGGATAAGCGATCCCAGTAGTGATGGAGGGTGGAGTCGATATCGATCGCGATGCGCATATGTGGTCGGTCCGGGGCCGTTGTCCTAGAAGCCTAGACCTGTCGCGCGTGACGTCCAGCCGTCATCGGCGAGATCGCCACGTCGCGACGTGAAGTCGCTGGACTTCGAACCACGATCCGGCCGCGCCCCGGCCGCCCTGCGACGCCGGGCGGCAGCCGGGCGGCAGCCGGGCGCAGGACTACTAGGTGACGGCGCCGATCGAGGCACTCGAGACGAGCTTGGCGTACTTGCCCAGGACGCCGCCGAGATCGGCGTGGTCGTCGCTGTCGTAGGCGGCCACGCGGGTGGCGATCGTCGCGTCGTCGAGCGCGACGTCGAGGCGCCGGTTGTCGACGTCGATCGTGATCACGTCGCCGTCGTGGACGGCGGCGATCGGACCGCCGCGGACCGACTCGGGGGCGACGTGGCCGGCCATGAAGCCGTGCGTCGCGCCGCTGAAGCGCCCGTCGGTGAGCAGCGCGACGTGCTCGCCCATGCCGATGCCGTTCAGCGCCGCCGTGACGGCGAGCATCTCGCGCATGCCGGGGCCGCCGGCCGGCCCCTCGTCGCGGATGACGATGACGTCGCCCCGCTCGATCGTGCCGGCGACGACGGCGGCCATCGCCGCCTCCTCGCCTTCGAAGACCCGGGCGGGGCCCTTGTGCAGGCGGCGCTCGTGGCCGGAGAGCTTGACGACGCAGCCGTCGGGGGCGAGGTTGCCGCGCAGGATCGCCAGCCCGCCGCTCGTCTTGATCGGGTTGTCGAGCGGGCGCACCACGAGCTGGCCGGGGGTCTCGTGCGCATCGCCGGCGTGGTCGCCGATCGTGCGGCCGCTTACGGTGATCGCCTTCTCGTGCAGCAGGCCGGCGTCTAGCAGCCGTTTGGCGACGAGCTCGATGCCGCCGGCCTCGTAGAGGTCCTTGGCGACGTACTTGCCACCCGGCTTGAGGTCACACAGCATCGGCGTCATCTCGGAGATGCGGTCGAAGTCGTCGATGTCGAGCTCGACGCCGGCCTCGCGGGCGACAGCGAGCAGATGCAGGACGCCGTTCGTCGAGCCGCCCGACGTGGCGATCGCCGCGATCGCGTTCTCCAGCGAGTCCTTCGTGATGATGTCGCTCGGCCGCAGGCCGCGGTCGAGGACGTCCATCATGAGCTGGCCGGCCGCGATCGCGACATCGGCCTTGCTGGCGTGCTCGGCGGGCACCATCGCCGATCCCATCGGGCTGATGCCGAGGATCTCGAACGCCATCGCCATCGTGTTGGCGGTGAACTGCCCGCCGCAGGCGCCGGCCCCTGGGCTGGCGACGAGCTCGAGCTCGGCGAGATCCTCG
>JBBSQG010000471.1:0-2546 GCA_038258125.1 Solirubrobacterales bacterium | reverse complement strand
GCGGCGCGAGCGCCGCGCGGCAGGCGGCCGCGACGGCCTCCCACCATGCGGTGGGGTCCTGCTCGTGGTGGGCGCCGTCGCGGTGGCTGCGCAGCAGCTGGGCGCCGCGCCCGACGACCGTCCCGTCGGCGGTGACGGCCAGCGCCCGGGCGCCGCCGGTGCCGAGATCAAGGCCGACCGCGACGGGCGCGCCGCGGCTCACAGTCGCTGAGGACCGAGCGGCTCGGGCGGCGGGCCGTCGCCGTCGCGATACGTGCCGACGTGAGCAAAGACGGCCGTGGTCGCGACGTGGGGCGCGCAGATGGCCAGGCAGGCGGCAGCGGCGCGGGCGGGGTCGGCGTGGCGGACAAGCATCTGCCCATGATGTCGAGTCCGCGCCCGCCGCCCGGCCACACGGGATCTGTCACCGTGGCGTCGAGGTGCGCCCCGTCCTCGTCTTCGATCAGACCGGGATCCATGAGGACTGATCAAGGCGCCGCGCGCCAGATCGGCACGCAATCGGGCGAATCGGGTAACGGAGGTATGAACCCGCTGCATCCAAACGCCGGATTCGCCCACGACCCACGAGGTGACCACCATGCCGCAGTACATGCTCCTGATCTACGGCGAGCCTGCCGAAGCTCTCCCCGCTGACGAACAGGACACGCAGTATGCGGAGTGGCTGAACTACACCAACGCGCTCGTAGCGTCCGGCGCGATGATCAACGGCGCCCCGCTGGAGGGAACCGCGACGGCGAAGACCGTCCGCGTCCGCGGCGGCGAGGCCGGCGTCCAGGACGGGCCGTTCGCCGAGACCAAGGAGATCCTCGGCGGCTACTACCTCGTCGACGTGCCGTCAATCGAAGACGCCGTCGCGCTCGCGGCGAAGATGCCGAACATCGAGAGCGGCACGGTCGAGGTGCGTCCCGTCGTCGTGTTCCCCGACGCCGCCTGATCATTGGGCGTTGATGGCGCGGGCCAGCGCCGCGGCCGCACAGGCGTGACGGCGGGCCGCGCGCTAGCGTGACGGCCGTGCCCGACCCGCTCTTTCGCCTCGTCTGCGCTCCCGGCGTCCTCGCAGCCGCGCCCGCGGGCTGGGTCGCGACGATGCTCGAGGAGGGCGAGGTCGCGGTGCTGGCCGACGGCGGCGGGCTGGACGCGATCGCCGCGCTCGCGCACACGCTCGACGTCGTCACCGTGCCGGTGCTGCGCGCGGAGGACACGCGCGAGCAGCAGGAGGCGACGATCATGCGCTACGCCTCCGCCAAGCCGATCGTCTGGATCGCCCCAGCGTTTGGCGCGGAGGCGACGCGCTGGGCGCAGCGTCGCGGGCCGATGACGCTGCTCGTCGAGGCCGACGGGCCGCTGTCGGAGGACGAGCGCAAGCGCGTCGAGCGCTTCGCCGTCATCCTCGGACGCCAGGCCGAGTAGGTCTCCCGGCGCCAGCACTAGGATCCGCCCCGTGGCGGTGCAACCGGAAGACCTGCCCTACGACGAGGTCGACTACCCCGGCCATCCGTTCGCGCAGACGCATCCAGACCGGCTGGCCAGCCTCGGCCGCCTCTATGGGCTCGCAACGCCCGCACCCTCCGGCTGCCGCGTGCTCGAGCTCGGCTGCGGAGACGGCGGCAACCTGCTGCCGATGGCCTGCGCGCTGCCCGGCGCGCAGTTCGTCGGGATCGACATCTCGGCGCGCGTGATCGCGGCCGCGACCGCGCGCGCTCAGGCGGCCGGGATCGAGAACGTCCGCTTCGAGGCGCAGTCGCTGACCGACTACGCGCCGCCGGCGGGCAGCTTCGACTACATGATCGCGCACGGCGTCTACTCGTGGGTGCCCGAGCCGGTCCGCGAGGCGCTCATGGCGCTCTGCGCCCATGCGCTCAGCGAGCACGGCGTCGCCTACGTGAGCTACAACACGCTGCCGGGCGGCCATGTGCGCGAGGTCTTGCGCAACATCCTCCTGGGTCATGTCCGCGAGGGCGATTCCGCCGCCCAGCAGATGCAGTCCGCTCGCGAGCTGCTCGACGTCCTGCGCACGGCCTGGGCCTACGACCCGGACCTCGCGACGCTCGTCTCGCTGGCCACGCGGACGCGCGACGACACCGATGGGCTGCTCTACCACGACACACTCTGGCCCGTCAACCACCGGCTGTACTTCGACGAGTTCAGCGCCCATGCCGAGCGCCACGGGCTGCAGTTCCTGGCCGAAGCGAACTTCTGGGAGATGCAGGTCGGCTGGCTGCCGGTCGCGCTGCGCGAGGGCGTGCTGGCGACCGACGACCGACTGCGCCGGGAGCTGCTGCTCGACCAGTTGCGTATGCGGACGTTTCGCCAGACGCTGCTCTGCCGCACCGGGCACGCGCTGGACGACCCGCCCCGCCCCGAGCGCCTCGAGGAGCTGGCTGTCTCCGCCCAGGCGCAGGCCAGCGCGCCCGGCGAGGACGGGCGGGTGACGTTCACGGGTGCCAACGGCTCGAACCTGACGACCGACCACGACGTGGTGATCGCCGCGCTGCAACGCGTCGCCGCGGCCTGGCCAGCGGTCCTGCCGATCGCCGATCTGTGGC
>JBBSQG010000470.1:0-2547 GCA_038258125.1 Solirubrobacterales bacterium | reverse complement strand
TCGCCCGCGTTGACGACCGCCGCGGGCGTCCAGCTCGCGACGAGCGCGGCAGCGCCCGCGTACGGCGTCCGGATGACGATCGCGTCGGGCGAGTGGGCGGTCAGCGTGAGCACGGTGTCCTTCAGCGACTCGCCCTTCTCGACGCTCGAGCCGCCGGCCGAGAAGTTCACGACGTCGGCGGACAAGCGCTTGGCGGCCAGCTCGAAGGACGAGCGCGTGCGCGTCGAGGCCTCGTAGAAGAGGTTGAGCACGGTGCGGCCGCGCAGCGCCGGGACCTTCTTGATGTCGCGATCGGAGACCTCCGCGAAGGCGGCGGCGCGGTCGAGGATGCGCTCGATGTCCTCGCGCGTGAGGTCCTCGATGGAGAGCAGATGCCTCATGCCGTGGCCCCCGTGTACTGCTCGATCGACACGCTGTCCTCGCCGTCCATCTCCGCGACGCGGACGTACACGCGCTCGCCGCGCGCCGTCGGCAGGTTCTTGCCGATGTAGTCGGGCCGGAACGGCAGCTCGCGGTGGCCACGGTCGGCGAGGACGGCGAGCTGGACGCGCGCCGGGCGGCCGTAGTCGAAGAGCGCCTCGATCGCCGCGCGCACCGTGCGGCCGGTGAACAGCACGTCGTCGACGATCACGATCGTGCGCCCGTCGATCTCGAAGTCCAGGTGCGTGGCGTGGACGATCGGCGTGCCGCCGCGCAGCGTGACGTCGTCGCGGTAGAAGGCGATGTCGAGGTCGCCGAGCGGTACGTCGAGGTCGTGCAGCTCGGCGAGCAGCTCGCGCAGGCGCGCGGCGAGCACCGCGCCGCGACGATGGATGCCGACGAGCGCCAGCTGCTCGGGCTCGCCCCCGCTCTCGACGATCTCGTGCGCGATGCGCGTGAGCATTCGCCGCATGTCCTCGCTGTCGAGGACCACCTTCGCGTCCGGCATGGTGTCTGTCCTTCCTGGCCTCACAGGACCGGGTTAAAGGAACGTGTGCGATGAGGCTACCAGCGGCCGCGGCGTGATTGGGATTGCCACCTGCGCGGCGACGTTGGCGGATTTCGGGCTCCTCGGACCATGGACGACGAGACCGCTCGCGCTCACCGTGTTCTCATCGACCGCTCCTACGATTGCGGCCAGTCGAGAAGGAGGTTCGGAAGATGTCCTCACCCGTCAAACGTGTCCTGATCGCCGGTGTGGTGCTGCTCATGGCCGGCGCCGGCGGCGCCGCCGCGGTACAGGCCGGCAGCGGTGACGACGCGGTCGCGACCGGTGCTGAGGCCGATGCTGCCGCCGCGGCAGCCGTGAGGATCGCCGGCGGCGGTCGCCCCGCGTCGGTCGAGCGCGACGCCGAGGGTCGCCGCGCGTGGGAGGTCGAGGTGACCAGGTCCGACGGGACGACGCTCGAAGTCGACCTCGACGCGGCGCTGAAGGCGGTCGCCCGCGAGCGCGACGACGACGACGACGGCGAAGCCGACGACGACGACTGAACACCCGGCGCGGCCACCGAGCGGCGGCCCGCTGCGGTTCATCTCATCCTCATCTGAGCTCTGCGACACTCGCGCGCATGCGGGTGCTGATCGTCGAGGACGAGGTCAAGATGGCGAGCCTGATTCGCCGCGGCCTGCGCGACGAGGGACTGTCGGCCGACATCGCGACGAACGGCGAGGACGCGCTCTGGATGGCCGACTCGACGGACTACGACGCGATCATCCTCGACGTCATGCTGCCGGGCATCGATGGCTTCCAGACGTGCCGCCGGCTGCGCGCCGCGGGCGTGTGGGTGCCGGTCCTGATGCTCACCGCACGCGACGCGATCGAGGATCGCGTGGCGGGCCTCGACGGCGGCGCCGACGACTACCTGACCAAGCCGTTCTCGTTCGGCGAGCTGCACGCGCGCCTGCGGGCTATCGCCCGCCGCGGCGTCGTCCCGCGCCCCGCGGTGCTGACCGTCGGCAACCTCTCGCTCGACCCCGCCCGGCGGCAGGTCTGGCGCGGCGAGGAGGAGATCGCGCTCTCCTCCAAGGAGTTCGCGATCCTCGAAAGCTTCATGCGCCGCCCCGGCGAGGTGATGTCGCGCTTTCAGCTGCTCGAGCACGCCTGGGACTACGAGTACGAGAACCGCTCCAACGTCGTCGACGTCTACGTGCGCTACCTGCGTGAGAAGATCGACCGGCCATTCGGGGTTCATTCAATCGAGACCGTGCGCGGCGCGGGCTACCGGCTGCGCCAGGACGCCAACGGACAACGGACCGGCTCCTGAGCCGCCGCCCGCTGCCGATTCGCCTGCGGGTCACGCTCGCCTTCGCGGGGGTGATGGCGCTCCTGCTCGTGCTGATCGGGGTCGGCCTGTACAACCGCTTCGAGTCGCAGCTCGACGAGACGATCAACCAGGGCCTGCGCGCGCGGGCGGGTGACGTCAGCCAGTTCGCCCAGCGCCCGGGCAGCGACCTGGGCGTCGTCGCGCCGCGCAGCCGGCTCGTCGAGCGCGGCGAGGCGTTCGCGCAGGTGCTCGAGCTCGACGGCACGATCCACGACGCCAGCCCAGGGCTCGGTGCCCGCCCGCT
>JBBSQG010000469.1:0-2562 GCA_038258125.1 Solirubrobacterales bacterium | reverse complement strand
GCCCTGCACAGGAGGTACTTTTAGCACGATCACCGGACAGAACCAGCCCGCCGCGAGCACTCCACAGACTGACCAGTTCCCGAAACCCAGAACACCACACCCGAGTTATGCGACAGCCCGCAGGAGGGAGAAATCTGCCACGCGACGCCGTTCACCGGCCCCGGACGACCCGGCGGCACCGGCCCGCCGGGCCCGCGCAGCTCGCTGCCCTGCCTGACGAGCGTCGCGCGCCGACCGGCGACCCGCTCGGCGAGCGAGAACGTCACGCCCGCCGCGGGCTTGAGGTCGACCCCGACGGTCGCCGACGAATCGCGCTCGCTGGGCACGACGCCGATCAGCAGGAGCGCCAGCAGCGCCATGCGGGGGACGAACAGCAGCGCGGTGGCGGGCAGCGTCAGCGCCTCGGCAAGCGCAATCGCGACGCCGCCGTGGACGACTGTTGGCGGCTGGTGGGCCGAGACGATGCGCATCACTATCGACGTGTAGCACGAGCCGCTCCGCAATCCGTCCGCGTGCCCCGCGCCGCACTCGGCGGCGCGCATTCGCCATGATGTGCCGATGACGCAGCGTGATCGCCGGTTGCTCCTCGCGCTTGCCGGGCTCACGCTCGCGCTCGCGTCGCTCACGCTCGTCGGCGTTCCCAGCGACGTCCTGCTGTCGGGACCGGTGCTCGTGCTCGCCCTGCCGCTGCTCGCCGGCCGCTACGTCGGCGAGGAGCAGATCGCGCGGCTGGCCGCGGCGTATGTCGCGACGCGCCGCCGTCCCGCGTCGGCGCTCGCGGCGAGCGCCCGTCGCAGCCGGCAGCCGCTGCCCCGCGGCGGGCGCCTGCTCGCCTGCTCGCTCGCCGTGCGCCCGCCGCCGGCGCACGCCGCGTTGACCGTCTAGGACCGCTTCGGCCGCCTCGGCGGGTCGAGGCGCGAGCTTCGATCCCAGGAGAAGGAGGGCCCGCTGATGGCCCGTCGCAGCGTCCTCGTCGCCGCGTTCTGCGCGTTCGCGGCGGGGGCTTCGGCCACATCCGCCCTCGCCCACGAGGGCAACCCCAACTACGAGTCGCTCGTCACCGCCGTGACGCCGCCGATCCCCGGCTTCAGCGTCGAGGTGCTCAACGGCGACGACCGCCTGGAGGTCCAGAACGCCGGCACGAGCACGGTCACGATCGACGGCTACAGTCGCGATCCGTACATCCGCATGAGCCCGGGCGGGACGGTCGCGGTCAACCTGCGCTCGCCAGCGCACTACCTCAACCAGGACCGCTTCTCCGGCACGACGGGGCCGCCGACGGCGACCGCGCGGGCGGCCCGCGCCGCGCCGCAGTGGCGCGTCGTCGCACGCACCGGGCGCTATGAGTTTCACGACCACCGCATGCACTGGATGGCCCAGGGAACGCCCCAGCAGGTCACCGACAAGGCCAAGCGCACGAAGATCGTTGACTGGCACGTGCCGGTGCACGCGCAGGGCGCGACGGGGTCGATCGACGGCTCGCTGTTCTGGCGCGGCGCCGAGCCGGGGGCGCCGGTCGGCGCCTACCTGGCCCTCGCAGCGTTCGCGCTGCTCGGCGGGGCGGCGGTCATCGTGGTGCGCCGCCGCCAGCGTGCGGGGGGGCCCGGCGACACCGGCGCGAGCGCGGGCGCCCCCGTGCCCACCAAGCCGCGCAGGGGGGAGGCGTGGTGAACGCGCGCCGGCGCGCGCTGACGGCCACATGCGCCGTGCTCGCGGCGCTCCTGCTGGCGCCCGCGGGCGCATCCGCCCACGCGCTGCTCGTCGACACCGTGCCGCAGCGCGGGGCGACGCTGAAGACCCAGCCGGCCCAGATCGTCCTGCACTTCAGCGAGACGGTCGAGGGGAACTTCGGCGCTATCCGAGTCTTCGACGCCTCGGCCCGGCGCGTCGACGACGGGCGCTCCTCTCACCCCGGCGCCAGCGCCGCCCGGCTGGCCGTCGGTCTCAAACCCGGCTTGCCGGACGGGACGTACGTCGCCACCTACCGCGTCATCTCCGCCGACAGCCATCCGATCTCCGGCGGCCTCGTCTTCTCGATCGGCGCGCCCGGCGCGGCGGCGGCGCCGACGGTCGCCGATCTGATCGGCGACGCGCGTGCCAGTCCGCTCACGCAGGCGGCGTTTGGCATCGCGCGTGGCGTCGACTACCTCGCGACGGCGCTGGCGCTCGGCGGCCTGGCGTTCCTGCTCGCCGTCTGGCTGCCGGCCCTGCGCGCCGCCGCCGGGTCAACCGCGGCGTGGAGCGACGCGTCGACGGCGTTCGCGGGCCGACTGCGCCGCGGGCTTGTGCTCGCATGCGCGCTCGGCGTCGCCTCCGGCCTGGCGGGGATCGTGCTGCAGGGCGCCACCGCCGGCGCGACGAGCGTCTGGTCGGCGCTGTCGCCGTCGGTCGTCGGCGACGTGCTGGGCACCCGCTTCGGCCACGTCTGGGGCCTGCGCGTGCTCGCCTTCGTCGCGCTCGGCGGTGCGCTCGCGCTTGCGCTGCGCGGGCCGCGCGGCGGTGAGGGACGCCGCGCCGGCGCCGGCCTGCGGCCGGTCGCGCTCGGCGCCGACGGGCTCGCGG
>JBBSQG010000468.1:0-2565 GCA_038258125.1 Solirubrobacterales bacterium | reverse complement strand
CAGGACCTTGCCGACGGTGACCCTGAACGTGCGGCATCGGTGCTGCTGGCCCTCAGCAACGCAAACGTGACGGAAGTGGTCGTCGGCGATAACGCCGAACTCACGCTGCGGTTCGAGTCGTCGCCCCGACGCGTGCTGGTCGTGGCCGGGACATCTGCCGACTTCACGACGCACGACATCTGGTGCCGGAGTTCCGCAGATGTGAGGCACACAGCGGCGTGGAATAGTGCTTGTGAGCAGGTAGTTCGTGCTGCGGGCGTGGTTGAGCCCGTGTGTCTACGGCGCGCCGGTGGGCTGCGCGGGTGGGAGCCTGCGCGGCGGTGCGCGGCGGGCTACGGTGCGGGGTCTGCGGGGTCCGCGAGCGGCGCGAAGTCATAGAAGCGCGCCGGCTCGGGCAGCTTGAGGGCCTTGAGGATCTTGCGTTGGGGGTGCGTCAGCTCGGTGCGCTGGGCGACCGTTCCGTGGCTGGTTGCGATCGTGACGAGGTGCATGCGGTCAAGCTCGTTGCGGATGTTGCGCCATGTGTCGCCGGCTTCGGTCTCGGCGACGCGGAGCAGCAGCAGCGCCAGCCAGCACAGCTGGACGTGGGCTTCGATGCGGTCTTCGCGGCGGTGGTAGACGGGGCGCAGGTCGATCGTGGACTTCAGGTCGCGCCAGCCGCGCTCGGCCTCATACAGCGCCTTGTAGCCGAGCGCGATGTCGGTTGCCGAGAGGCTCTCGTCGCTGGTGCGCAGCAGGTACTTGCCGTCCAGCTTGGCCTCGCGGGCCACGGCAGCGCGGTCGATGCGCAGCTTGCCGGTCGGGGTCTGGCGCAGGAAGCGGTTGAAGGCGGGCTTGGTGCCAAGCGCTCCGCGCAGCTGGGCGCGCTTGGCCTGGCTGAGCTTGTCTGAGCCGGCGATCTGCAGCGCCAGGCGGGCGAGGATCTGCTCGCGGATGACGCGGTCGCGGCCGGCGCGCTCGGGGTTGTGGCAGATCACGAAGCGGTCGCGGTTGGTGGCGTCGTCGATGCGGACCTGCTTGACGCGCAGCCCGCCATCGACCACGTGGTAGCGGCCCTGGCGTGAGAGCGCGGCACTGGCCTCCTTGCTGCTTGAGCGCAGCTTCTCGCCGACGATGTAGTGCCCGCCGGCGCGCTGCAGGTAGCGGCGGTTCTCCTCGCTGGTGAAGCCGCGGTCGAGCACCCAGATGACGCGCGAGAGGTTCCAGCCGCGCAGGTCGTCGCGGACCTTGCGGATGATCACCTGGTCTGAGGCGTTGCCTGGGAACGTCCACACGCGCACGGGGATCCCCTGGCGCGTGACGGCCATCCCGACGACGACCTGAGGCAGATCGGGCCGGTGATCCTTGCTGTGCTTGGAGTACGCGCGCCGCCCGCACTCAACGAGCGCGGCGTCGCCTTCGCCGCTGCCACCGTCGTCGTCGTCGTGGGCGCCGCCGTCCCCGTCGCCGTCCCCGTCGCCGTCCCCGTCGCCGTCCCCGTCGCCGTCGTCGTCTTGGAGCTCGTCGGGCAGGCTGTCGGTCTGCCAGTACGTCGAGCTGGTGTCGAAGAACAGCATGTCGACCTCGAGATCCAGCAGGCTGGCGACGTTGAAGAACACGCGTTCCTGCAGCGCGGGCAGCGCCGCGTGCAGAAAGTCCATCGCGCGGTAGCACGCGTCATCGCTGACCTGCGCCAGGCCGTCGACGAACGCGCGATCAGCGACCCAGTCACAGCCCGCCAGCTTGCTCAGCGGCTTGACCGACAGGCGGTTTGAGACCATCGCGAAGATCGCGCGCTCCACCGCCGCACCGTCCACACGCCGTCCGCCGGCCGCCGCGATGATCGTCTCGGCGATCCCCAGGCGCGCCCACAGCCGGTCCGCAAGCCAGCAGGCGCCCATCGCGCGCGAGTCCAGCACCCGCACCTCGCCATCGCCATCGCCGCCGCCGCCGGTCGCCGCCGCCGCCGAGACCGCGTCCGCCGGATCCAAGAAGCGGCTGATCGAGCGCACCAGGCGCGCCAGCGCCGCCCGATCGACCTGCTCGGTGCGCCCAAAGCGATGCACGATCTGCGCGCGCGACACGCCGGTCTTGGGGTCGCGCTCGTTCTGGGCCAGCGCCAGGTAGGACACCTCGCTGCCGTCCGCGTTGCGACGCTTCGTCTCTCGTAGGTACATATGCGCACCTACGACAGTAGCCGTTACGCCCGACGGACACAAGCGTCATCCGGTTAGTCGTGTGCCTACATCTTTCGGGCTTCCGCGACCGCTAAACCCTCGATTTGCAGGCAAAATCCTACGCTCCGACCCTCCATATGCCTACAAGCTGCGGAACTCCGGACACCGGTTTGTGCGACACCCTCCGCGCAAAGGAGCAGTGCCTGAGGCCGTGCGTGCCACCACGATGGAGTGCTCGGTCGCATGGGAAGCGGCAGCGTGCCGGGTCGATCGGCCTCATCCGTGCGCACCGCTCAGTCGCATAACGCGTTGCGACCTCGGGCGGCGTAAAGCGGCTCATGTTCGCTTTCGCGAGCAATCCCAGGCGACCTACGGTCTTTTCAGCAGATCGCAACGAGGCGGTCTCGGT
>JBBSQG010000467.1:0-2578 GCA_038258125.1 Solirubrobacterales bacterium | reverse complement strand
TCGCTCGCGACCTTGACGTCCTCCCACTGGTTGCGCGCCTCGCCCGCGGACTCCGCGCTCTGGGCGCCGAAGACCCAGGGGTGGCGGGTGCGGAGCTTGGCCGCTACGCCGAGCGCGACCTCGCCCCAATCGCCGACCCCTGCCTCCTCGCACCGGAGCGCGAGGAACGTGGTCGGGAAGAGCAGGTCGCCGAGCTCGTCCAGGAGCTTCGGCGAGAGCCCGGCCTCGCGCACGGCGTCGGCAACCTCGTAGGCCTCCTCGACGGTGTGCGGGACGATCGAACGCTCGTCCTGCTCGCGGTCCCACGGGCACTCACGGCGCAGGCGGCGCGTGAGCGCGTCGAGGCGCGCGACCGCGTCGCTGATCTCAGAGGCGGAGGCGGGCACGGGCGCGAAGCCTAGTGCCCCGGTCCGCGGGCTCTGCGCGTGTCCGGCAACCGATCGGCGCCTGACGCACGCCGGCGTCCTCCGTGACGCGGGCGGCGTGCGCTGCGCGGTCCGATCAGCCCGTGGCGGGCTGCGTGACCGCGCCCGGCGCGGCGGTGTTCGTCTTCGGCGTCGGCGCGTTCTTGCACTGCGTCATGACGTAGGCATCGGCGCAGTTCGTCCTGGCCTTCCACTTCTTGCGCAGCGCCTCGTTGAACGCGTCGTCGGCCTTCTGCTTGTTCTGGGCATCGAGCTGCTGCTTGATGGCTTCCTGGGCGTCCTTCAGCGTCTGCTGCTTGGCCGCGACGGTCTTCTGGACCTGGAAGACGTAGTAGCCGAACTGCGTCTTGATCGGGCCGGTCAGCTCGCCCTTCTTGGCGGCGAAGATCGCGTCGTCAAAGGACTTCTCCTGCGTGCCCTTGGCGATTCCCAGCAGCGAGCCGCCCTGCTCCTTGGACGCCTGGTCGATCGAGAACCGCTTGGCCACCGAGGACCAGCTCTGGCCGTTCTGCAGCGCCGACTTCGCCTCGTCGGCGCGAGCCTTGGACTTGGTGAGGACGACACGCAGATCGCGCGTCGCGGGCGTCGCAAAACGCGCCTTGTTCTTCTCGTAGAAGTCCTTGACGGCCTTGTCGGTGACCTTGTCGGCGTTCTTGACGGCCTTCTCACGCAGCTTGGTGTAGATGGTGTTGAAGCGCACCTGGAACTTCGCGTCGCTGAGCGTCATGCCCGACTGCTCGAGGAAGTCCTTGAAGTCCGCCTCCTTGGGGAACGACTGCTTCTTGGCGGTCTCGAACTGCTTGTCGGCCTCCGTGGCGCTGACCTTGACGCCCTGGTCGGCGGCCTCGCCGGTGACCCACTTCTCGAGGATGAGGAACTGCATGACCTGGTCGCGCAGACCCTCGTACTCCTGCTTGCACTGGGTCTTGAACTGCTCGTCGGTCTGCTGCGGCTGGCCCTTGGCCGGCTTCGGCGCGGACTTCTTCTTGCCCGCGACGCAGGCGGCGTAGTCCGGCGGCCGGTAGGCGACCTGCTCGCTGCCCTGCGGCTGGCTCGTCGAGGCGGCGATGCCGATCCAGCGCGCGAACTCCGAGCGGGTGACGTTGTCTCCATCGACGTTGGCGACGGAATTGCCGGGTACGGAATCACCGCACGCCGCAAGAGCGATCATGACCACAAAAAAGGCGCCAAGCGCCGCCAGCGAACGAAGTGTACGAGTCACAGTTGGGCCGATCCTAGCGAACGCGCTCAGACTGTCGCGCCGCTGGCGACGGCTTCATACGAGCTTCATCTGCAGGCAATTTCCACGCGGCGATGGCGCACAGGCCCGGCGGGCGCGACGCGCCGGGCTCACGCGGCCTCGCGCGTGACCGCCAGCAGCGCGTCGGCCGCGCGCACGACGGCCGGGAAACGCTGCTGCGGATCGTCGGGCACGCGGACGGAGAACTGGCTCTTGGCGGCCTCGTAGAGCACCCCGGGGATCTGCGCGCGCAGCGTCTTCGCGCGCGCCGAGTCAAGCTCGATCGGCGTCACCGCCAAGCGCCCCCCGCGGAAGGTGACCGCGGTCGCGCCGGCCTGGCCGAGCTTGATGCGCGCGCGTTGCAGGTCGATGAGGTTCGACATCGGCTGCGGCAGCTCGCCGAAGCGATCGGCGAGCTCCTCGCGCAGCAGCTCGAGGTCGGCGACGTCGATGGCGCCGGCGATCCGCCGGTGGACGTCGATCTTCGCCTGCTCGTAGGGGATGTAGTCGGCCGGCACGTAGGCGTCGACGTTGACGTCCATCCGCACCGGCTCGGCCATCTCGGCTGCGCCCTCGCCACCCTCGGCGGCATCGGCCGCGGCGACGGCCTCGTCGAGCATCTGCATATACAGCTCGAAGCCGAGCGCGGCGACGTGGCCGGACTGCTCGTCGCCGAGCAGGTTGCCGGCGCCGCGCAGCTCGAGGTCGCGCATGGCGATCTTGAAGCCGGCGCCGAGCTCGGTGGAGTCGCTCAGCGCGGCGAGCCGGTGCGAGGCCTCGACCGTGAGCGCCGCGGCACTGGCGTAGAGCAGGTAGGCGTAGGCGCGCTCGCGCGAGCGCCCCACCCGCCCGCGGATCTGGTAGAGCTGCGACAAGCCGAACACGTCGGCGCGGTCGACGATCAGCGTGTTGG
>JBBSQG010000466.1:0-2580 GCA_038258125.1 Solirubrobacterales bacterium | reverse complement strand
CCCTCGACGCCCGCGGCGCCACGCAGATCGCCGCGTTCGCTGCCGCGCTCGCCGCCCACGACCCCGAGCGCACGCTCGAGCGCGGCTATGCGTTGGTGACCGACGCGGCCGGCGACGTCGTGACGAGCGCGGCAGCGGCACGGCACGCCGGCGACGTGCGCCTGCGCTTCGGCGACGCCGCGGTGGATGCCACGATCAGCGACGACGATGACCGAGCCTGAGTCCGCAACGCCGCGCCCCGAGCCGCCTTCCTACGAGGCGGCGACGGCGCGCCTGGAGGCGATCATCCAGCGCCTGGACTCCGGCGAGGCCGGCCTGCGCGAGACGCTCGAGCTCTGCCGCGAGGGCCGCACGCTCGTCGAGCGCTGCGCCGCCGAGCTGGAGGCCGTCGGACGCGGGCTGGAGGAGCTGGCGCTCGGCGAGCTCGTCGCGCGACTGGAGGCGGGGCCGGGCGGCGGCGGCTGAGCGCGCGCCGCGAGGTGGTGGCGATGATGACCCCGTCCATGGCGGCCTCCGTGGTCCGCCGGCGGCCCGCAGCGATGCGGGCCCCGTCGGTCGTGTGGGACCTCAGCGCTCGAGCGCGGCGCTCAAGGCGTCATAGCCCGGGCGCGGCGCGCCGTCAGGCCCGAGCAGGCCCGAGTCAAAGCGGGCGTCCGGCGGGGCGCCCGTCCAGTTGTAGAGGTAGACGCGCTTGACCCGCGGGTTGTCCACCGCGAGCTTGAGCGCGTACCTCACCGAGCGAGCGGCACGCTGCTCGTCGCGCGGGAAGTTGCGCCCGAACTTCACGATCCCACCAGTCTCGGTCAGCCAGATGTCGCCCTTGACGGTGGCCAGCAGGTCGCGTAGACCGCTCGTGCGGAAGCGGTTGGTGTCGGCGTAGTTGTGCAGGCCCCAGATCGCCGGCTCGCCGTCGAGGTGGGAGCGGTATTGCTTGACGTAGCGGACCATCCCCGCCTGGTCGAGCACGTCGCCGGCGAGCACCGTGCAGTCCGGACAGCCCGCCTTGACGACGTTGTAGTACTCGGCGGCGCGCTTCGGCACGTCCGCCGTCGGCTGGCTGGCGTGGTTGATCTCATTCCAGGGCGCGTAGGTGACAACGTCCGGATAGCGCTTGTGGAACGCGTCGAACGCGGCCCGGAACTCGGCGACGCTCGGCAGCTTCGCCGGCTTCGCGCGCGAGTGGCCGAACGTGATGAACGGCTCGGCCCCCGCGGCCTTGGCGGCGGCCAGCCAGACGTCGACGAGCTCGCGCTCGGTGCGCCGCGCGACCGTGTCGTAGGGCGCGACGAGGCGTACGTGCGTGATGCCGAGGTCTCGGAACAGCGGGTCGGCGAACATCGGGCTGTTCTGCTCGCCGATGCCGACGCCGAACGAGCCCTGCTTGGGCTTGGATGCGGTGATCGGGGCGGGCGTGGTGACCGTACCGGCGCCCTCGCCGGTGGCGTCGTCGTCGCCGCCACCGCAGGCGACGAGCCCGCAGCCGAGCAGCACCACGAGGCAGGCGAGCACGGGCTTCAGGGGGATGGGCATCCCTGCAAGCATTCCCGTTCGCGCACGCCCCAAGCACCCGGCCGAGCCCGGCCGCGCGGGCCGGGCCGGTATCGGCGCGGTCATGAGCACCTACGACCTCGTCGCCGACCTGCCCCTCTCGATCGAGCGCTACGAGCTCGAGGGCCTCGTGCAGGACGTCTCCAGCGACTTCGAGCGCAAGACGACGATCATCCACCTCCACGGCGCGGGCGCGGAGGGCCTCGGCGAGGACGTCGTCTACGACGCCGTCGACCACGAGATCGCGCAGAAGGCCGGTCCGGTGCTGGCGCTCGCCGGCGACTGGACGCTGCGCTCCTTCTCCGAGCACCTGGCGTCGCTCGATCTCTTTCCCGAGACGCCGCAGCACGAGGTGTCACAGCTGTACCGCGTCTGGGCCTACGAGTCGGCGGCGCTCGATCTCGCGCTGCGACAGGCCGGACGGCCGCTGCACGAGGTGCTCGGCCTCCAGCCCCGTCCGCTGAGCTTCGTCGTCTCCCTGCGTCTCGGCGAGCCGCCGTCGCTGGAGCCGGTCACGCGGCGCATGGAGAACTACCCGACGCTGCGCTTCAAGCTCGACCCGACGCCGTCGTGGGATGCCGCGATCATCGAAGGGCTGGTGCAGACCGGCGCCGTCGACTCGGTCGACTTCAAGGGCCTCTACGAGGGCACGCCCGTCGACAACCCCGCGGACCCGGAGTTCTACCTGCGCATCGTCGACGCATTCCCGGACGCCTGGATCGAGGATCCCAAGCTCACCCCAGAGATCGACGCGGCGCTCGAGCCCCACCGCGACCGGGTCACGTGGGACGCGAACATCCACTCGATCGCCGACATCGAGGGGCTGCCGTTCGCGCCGCGGATGGTCAACCTCAAGCCCTCGCGGCTGGGCGGCGTCAAGCCGCTCTTCGATGCCTACGACTACACCGCCGAGCACGGCATCGGCGCCTACGGCGGCGGACAGTTCGAGCTCGGCATCGGGCGCGCTCAGATCCAGTACCTCGCGTCGATCTTCCATCCCGATACGCCCAACGACACCTCGCCGTCTGGCTT
>JBBSQG010000465.1:0-2584 GCA_038258125.1 Solirubrobacterales bacterium | reverse complement strand
GAAGGACTCCCCGCGGGGCAGGCGGCGCCAACAGGCCTGCCGGTCGGGTCGGGTCCGTACCGGCTCGTGCGCCACGTCGTCGGCAAGCGCTACACGCTGCGCGCCAATGCCGGCTACTTCAAGGGCGCGCCCAGCGCGAGCGTGCTGCAGGTGCCGATCGTCGGCCGCGAGTCGAGCGCGTTCGCGATGCTCAAGAGCGGGGCGCTGGACGCATCGCCGGTCAACCTCCCGGCGGGTGCGACGATCGAGCGGTCCGGCAGCTTCCGCTTCGCCGAGGGCGTCTCGTTCAACGGGACGATGCTCGAGTTCAACCTCGCGCGGGAGCCGTTCGACGGCCGCGCGGCGCGCCAGGCGGTGTCACAGGCGCTTCGGCTGGGCACGATCGCCGGCAACGAGAACGGCCCCGGGGCGATGGCTCCCGCCGAGCGCGGCATGCTGCATCCGCAGTCGCGGTGGTCGGCGCGTACGGCGCTGCATCGAAGCGACATCGCCGCGGCTCGGCTGGCCTTTGCCGAGCGATCGATCGCACCGTTCACGATCGTCGTGTCGCGCAGCGACGGCGTGCGCCTGGAGGCCGCTCGGCGTGTCCATGCGGCGCTTCGCGAGGCGGGCGCCCCCGTCGCTCTGCAGGTGCTCTCGGCGCATCAGCTCGAACGAAGGCTCGGGCGCGGCGGGAGCGCGACGGACTTCGACGCTGCGGTGGTCGGCATTCCGGCGCTGGCGTCCTACGACCCTTCCTATCTGCGAAACGTCTTCGGCGATCCGGACCGCGCCACGCTGAACGATGGGGGCTATCGAAGCGCTCGGTTCGAGGCTGCCGCGCAGATGGTCGCGGCCGCCTCGACGCGCGCGGCGAGGCGCGATGCGGTGGACGCCGAGCTGAAGGTGCTTGCGCAGGACCTGCCGGCGGTGCCACTGTTCTTCGGCGGCACCACGTTCGCCTATCGCGTGCCAGGGTACGCCAGCTGGGTCGACGTCAAGGGCAGCGGCATCCTCGACAAGCAGTCCTTCCTCGCGACGCGGACATCGCCGGCGGGGGCAGGGCGGACAGCGACGGCCGGCGACGCTCGCGACACGGTCGACGAGGGCGGCGGGATCTCGCTGGTGCCGATCATCATCGGGTTGGCCGTGCTCCTGGGCCTCGGCGGAATCTGGGCGGCGAACCGCGGCCGCAACGCAAACTCCCCGCGGCGCCCCCGCGGTAGGTAATCTCCTCACATAGTGGCGCAAGCTTCGGGGAACAAGGGTCGGCAGTCGGGTCGGGAACAGCGCCGCTGGCGCGGCTCGCTCGGCTTCTGGACACTCGCGTCGATCGGTGTCCTCGTACTCGTCTACCTCGCGGTGCTCGAGGCATCGCGCCCGCATCTGTCCGGCGAGCGGCTGCGCCTCGACGGCTTCTATACCTCCGTGCGCGACGACCGTGTGATCGACGCGACGATCCTCGACCAGGACCGGATCATCGTCGGCCGCTACCGGCGCACCGAGGGCGGCCCGGTCTATCGCTTCTTCTCGCCTTTCTCGCGCAACGGCACGACGGCCCAGGACGGGATCGTCGACCTGCTCATCAGCAACAACGTCGCGACACGGATCGATCAGCAGCTGCTCAAGCGCGTCGCAGGACCGGCGACGACGCTGCTGCCGGCGCTCATCCTCGTCATCGTCTTTCTGTACTTCATCTTCACGATCCGCAGCGGGGAGGGCGCGTTCGGACGCACTCGCGAGTCGTCGCGCGTCGATGATCCCGACGTGACGTTCGACGACGTCGCCGGCCAGGAGGCGGCCGTCACCGAGCTGCGTGAGATCTCGGACTTCCTGTCCAACAGCGAGCGCTACGCCGAGCTAGGGGCGCAGATCCCCCGCGGGATCCTGCTCTACGGCCCGCCGGGCTGCGGCAAGACGCTGATGGCGCGCGCGCTGGCCGGCGAGGCGGGCGCCTCCTTCTACTCGATCTCGGGCTCGGACTTCGTCGAGATGTACGTCGGCGTCGGCGCGCGCCGCGTGCGCGACCTCTTCAAGGATGCCCGCGAATCGGCGCCGGCGATCGTCTTCATCGACGAGCTGGATTCGGTCGGCCGCCGCCGCGCGGGCAGCGGCCCAGGCAGCCAGGGGGCCGCCGAGGAACAAGGCCAGGCGCTCAACCAGCTGCTCGCGGAGATCGACGGCTTCACGCCTGCCGAGGGCGTGATCGTCGTCGGCGCGACGAACCGCCCCGACGTGTTGGACCCCGCGCTGCTGCGGCCCGGCCGCTTCGACCGCGCCGTCGGCCTCGAGCTTCCCGACGAGCAGGGGCGCGCGGCGATTCTCGCGGTACACGCGCGCGGCAAGCCCCTGAACCCGGACGTCGACCTCGCCCCGATCGCCCAGCGCACGGTCGGAATGACGGGCGCCGATCTGGCGGGCCTGTTCAACGAGGCGGCGCTGCTGACCGCCCGTGCACGGCGGTCCTCGATCCTGCCCGCGGACCTCGAGACCGCGCTGCAGCGCGTGCGCGACGCCCCCGAGCGCCAGCGGCGCCTGTCGATGCGCGACCGCCGCATTGGCCGGTCGTTCCTGGACGGGGAGCGCGTGACGTTTGCCGATGTGG
>JBBSQG010000464.1:0-2598 GCA_038258125.1 Solirubrobacterales bacterium | reverse complement strand
CGGCTGCGACCGGAAGTCGGCGGTGCGGAGCTTGCGCAGCAGCTTGCTGCGGATCGACCAGGGCCGCGGGTCGCCGCCGGTGAGCTGGGCATCGCGCGGGTCGAGCAGCTCCCACGGCAGCGCGGCCGTGGTCAGGTCGAGCTCGATCACCATCTCGGTGGTGCCGCCGAGGAAAGGCTCCATCTCGACCGGCACCAGCAGGTCGAACAGCGTGCGGCCGATCTGCGGGTCGCGGTTGGCGTCGTTCGACGCCTTGGCGACCAGATCGTCGACGAGCGTGCCCTGGGTGCGCTGCGCCCGCACCTCGGTGCGCGCCCGCTTCGTGTCGAGGTTGTAGACGATGCTGCGCGTGCCGTCGCTCGCCGTCGTCGACTCGGCGCTGATGAAGTCGTAGGCGGCGCCGCGGTAGCTCGAGTCGAGCGAGCGGCGCAGCGCCCCGGCGCCGGCGAGCACCGGGCCGTCGACCTGGAACTGGTGCGGCGATGCCGTCGACTGCACCTGCAGCGAGTGCCAGGCATCGCTGGCGCGGTCGAGGTAGAGCTCGATCAGGACGAGGCGGCCGACCTGCGGCCAGCCGCCGGCCACGAGCCGCTCGTTGGCCTCCTGGACGCCGGCGGCGATCGCCTGCGCCGCGGTGCCGGTGCTGATGCCGGCGCCGCCGCTGCCGATCAGCGTCGAGGCGAGCTCGAACTCGGCCGGCGCGAGGTCGGGCGTCTCGGCCAGCCGCTGCGCGTAGGCGATCGCCGCCTGGCGCACGGTCTGGGTCAGGCCGGCCGCGCGGAGCTTGCCCTCCTCGCCGAGCCCCGTGACGACGACCGCGGACGGTCGCGCCATCGCCAGCACGTTGTTCGGGTCGCGCCGGACGTTGCCGAAGATCTGCTGCGTGCCGACGGCGTTCGGGTAGAGCCCGGCTGCGAGCGAGCGGCTCATCGCCCCGGCGACCAGGCGATCGACGACGGCCTCGCTGCCGGTCAGCGCGATCGCGACGTAGTGGCCCACCAGCAGCGGCTGGTGGACGAAGCGCAGGTCGACGTTGAGCACCGACACATGCAGCGCGGTCTGCCGCGGCCGCCCGGTGGAGGCGCTGGCCGGCGGGCCGCGCAGCGTGTCGGCCGGGCTCGACGGCGGTGCGGATGGCAGCAGCCCGCGCGAGGGCCGGCTGCGGGCGACGCGGTCGGACGTCGCAGCTCCGGGGACGGGCGGTGTCCGTGCCGCGCGGGTGTCGCGCGTCGGCGGCGGCTCGAACACCTCGAGCAGCGAGGTCTCGCCACGCTCGAGGAGCTCGAGGTAGGCCGGGAACGCCGCCGCCACCGCGGGCAGGTCGCCATGCGAGGCGGCTACCGTCCAGGTGCGAACGCCGGGCAGCAGCGCGCTCGCGTGCGCGACCCGGCCGTCGCCGCCGCCGGGCGCGGCGACGTACTCGACGCCGGCCTCGGTCATGACATAGCCGCCCGGCGTGAACGGCGCAGCGCCGACCACCATGCGCATGGCACCGGCGGCGTCGCCGAGCGTGGCGGCCTGCGCGTCGAGCGCGCGTCGCAGCGCCACTGCGCGGTCGAGCACGACCTGCGGCGGCGCTCCCCAGCGGTAGACCGTGCGCTGCACGCCTTCGACGTGCCAGGCGTTGTGCTCGACGACGCGGGCGACGTCTTCGTCCGCGATCTGCTGCCAGCGCTCGGCACGCGCCAGGCCGGTCGTGTCGTCGAGGAGGCCGGCCTGCATCTGCAGGAAACCGGGCATGCCGGCCATCGTGTCGCGGGCGCCGCGGTTGTCGAACATCGAGCCGAACGCGACCAGCGCGTTGCCGAAGGTGTCGTCGCCCGAGAGCGTCTGCATCGGCGCCCAGGATCCGCCGTTGGGCGTGCCGAGCAAGAGCAACCGCGCGCCCTCGCCGGCGAGGAAGCGCTTCCACACCGCGGGCGCCTGCAGCGCCATCGTTCGGGCGACGAGGCCGCCCATCGAGTGGGCGACGATGCGCACCGGGGCGGCCGTGCCGGCGCGCGCGGCGAGCGCCGCGTCGACTGTGGTCGCGAGCCGGGCCGCCTCGTCCTCGATCGGCCGCCGCCAGTCGAAGGCGAACGGGATCACCTCGTGGCTCTGCGCCAGGTGCTCGAGGAGGGCGCCGTAGACGCTGGCAATGGGCCCGTCGGGCGTCACGCGGGCGGCGGTCTTCGGCGTCCATGCCAACCGCTGCAGCGCGTTGACGAAGCGAAAGCCCAGCCAGACACGTTCGCCGTCGAGTGCGAGATTGGAGCCGAGGATGCCGGGGATCACGATCACCGCCGGCCGCTTCCCGACCGTTGCCGCATCGCCGGCGCCAGGGCCGCGTGAACGGGCGACGGCCGCGGCGGCGCGTGTTCCGCTGGCGTCCTCGCCGGCCCACGACAGGGGGCCGATCGCCGCGTAGTCCTCGGGCTCGTCGTCCAGCAGCGCGCGCGAGATCGCCTGCACGGTGCGCTCGTTGGTGAAGTAGGCGAAGTGCGAGACGCCGGTGCCGCGGTCGAGGAGGAAGCGCGCCGCGCCGGATCCGCCGGAGGCCCGGGCCCGCGCCGCGCCGCCGTACATCGAGCGCGTCTGCACCACGAGGTCGTTGTCGGT
>JBBSQG010000463.1:0-2602 GCA_038258125.1 Solirubrobacterales bacterium | reverse complement strand
TGCGACGCCGTGCTGTGCGCAAGCGCCATCTCCCGCGCCACCGACCCCGTCGCGATGGCACACGCGATCCGGCATGGCATCATCGCCGGCGTGCTCGCCCGTGACGCCGGTCGCATCGCCCGCCGCACGCACGCGCGTGCGAGCTCGCCCCAGGAGGGCGTGCCGGAGTTCGCGGAGTGACGCCGGCCGAACGGCTCGTCGTGCGCTTCGAGGCAGCGTGGTCGGCGGCCGACATGGCGCAGGAGCTCGCCGACACGTGCGCTTCGGACCTGCACTACGAGGATCCGCTCACGTTCAAGGGCCCGCTGCACGGCCCCGCCGCGCTGGCCGAGCACGCCGGCCGGCTGCGCATCGCGGCGCCCGACGCGCGCATCGAGGGCACCGGCCCGCGCCTGTCCGACGGGCGCTTCGTCGCCGCTCCCGTGCGCCTGATGGGAACCCATACCGGCGAGCTGGAGAGCTTCCCGCCGACCGGCCGCGCCCTCGTCGTGCAGGCCGTCCTGTACTGCGAGCTCGACGAGGCCCGGACGCGGCTGTGGCGCGTCCGGGCGTTCTTCGATCTCTACGACGCCGCCACGCAGCTCGGCGTGCTGCCCAAGCCCGGCTCGATCGGGCAGAAGGCGATGCTCATGATGCGCGGCTTCGGGCTGCGGATCCAGCCATAGCGTGGGCGCTACTCGGTGACGGTGATCGAGCCGTTCTGGCCGGAGTGGATCGTGCAGACATAGCTGATCGTGCCAGCCTGCTTCGGTGTGTACTCGAAGGTGTCGTCCTCGCCCAGCGAATCCGACGCGAAGTCCGCGCCGTCGGTCGCCGTGACGTTGTGGACGATCGCCTCGTTGTTCGTCCAGGTGATCTTCTGCCCGACCTTCACGGTGGTCCGGTCCGGGACGAACTTGATGTTCTTGATGCCGACGCTGACGACGGCGCCGGCGTCGGCCGCGTCGGTCGGCACGCTGGTCTGCTCAGGCGCTGCCGGGGCGGATGCTGCGCCGTCGCTCTTCTTGTCGTCGCCGCAGGCGGCGAGCGAGAGTGCCAGTGCGGCACAGGTCGCGATGATGATCAAACGGGACATGGGCTCTCCTGAAGGTTGGTGTGCCTGCGAGCCTATCCGCAGCTGTCGCGGGCCTGCGGCAGGACGGTGACGATCACTGCGGCATGGTCGGAGAGGTCGGCGCGGGCGGGAATCTCGGGTCGACCCGGGGCGCGCAGCCCGTGTCCGAGCACGTGGTCGACGCCCTGCCCGCCGAGCGCGACGAAGCCGGTCGCGGCCGGCCTGCGCACGTTGAAGTCGCCTCCGAGCAGGACGGGAGCGCCGGCCGACCAGACGAGCGCCGCCGCCGCCGCGCGCTCGATGTCGGCCTGCGCACGCGCGGGTGAGTGCACCTGGGCGTGCAGGTTCGCGCACCAGATCCCGCTGTCGAGCGCCACGGCGTGGCAGACGCGGCGCTCGGGCCGACGGCGCAGCAGCGTCCGACGGTGCTCGACGATCCGCGCGTCGCGGACGAGGATCGCGTTCGCGCCGCCACCATTGGACTTCATGAGGTCCGGCGCGCGCCGGGCGAGGACGTGGCGCAGCGCCGGGAGCGCGTTGCGCGAGGTGAGCGCGCTGCGCTGCTGGGCGCCGCAGGCGCGCGCGAGCACGGGCGGCCACCACGGCGGCACCTCTTGCAGCAGCGCGACATCCCAGTCCCAGCCGGCCAGCGCGGCGGCGAACTCGGCGAGCAGATCGCGCCCGGCGGGCGGCACCGCACGGCCGTGGTAGAGGTTCCAGGTCAGGACCCGCATCCGCTGCCACGACCATAGACTGCCCGGCTTGACGCGCCACCTGCTGACCGGAGCCGAGCTTGATCGCGACGAGCTGTGCGCGCTGCTGGAGCGCGCCGACGCGCTGAAGGCGGCGCCGCTGTCCTCGCACGTGCTGGAGGGGCGCAGCATCGCGCTGATCTTCGAGAAGCACTCGACGCGCACGCGGCTGTCCTTCGAGGCGGGCATCTTCGAGCTCGGCGGCCAGCCGGTCGTCCTGCGCCGCGAGGAGCTGCATCTCTCCCGTGGCGAGTCGGTCGGCGACACCGCACGGGTGCTGTCGCGCCACATGGCGGCGATCGGGCTGCGCACCGGCCCCGATGCGCTGCTGGAGGAGCTCGCCGCCTGCTCCCGCGTGCCGGTCTTCAACATGCTCACCGCCGGGCATCACCCCTGCCAGGCGCTCGCCGACCTCATGACGCTGCGCGAGCAGTTCGGCCGCCTGGAGGGCCTCAAGCTCGCCTACGTCGGCGACGGCAACAACGTCGCGCGCTCGCTCGCGCTGCTCGGCGCGATCGCCGGGATCGAGGTGGCGGTCGCGTCGCCCGCGCAGTACACGCTGACCGGTGCGCCCGACGCCCAGTTGACGACCGACCCGGCGGAGGCGGTGCGGGGCGCGCACGCCGTCTACGCCGACGTCTGGGTCAGCATGGGCGACGAGGAGACCGCCTCGGAGCGCCGCGCTGCGCTGGAGCCCTACCGCATCGACGACGCGCTGCTCGACCAGGCCGCGCCCGGCGCGATCGCCCTGCACTGCCTGCCTGCGCACCCCGGCGAGGAGATCACCGAGGCGGTT
>JBBSQG010000462.1:0-2614 GCA_038258125.1 Solirubrobacterales bacterium | reverse complement strand
GGCGCTTGATCCGGGCCTCCTCGCGGCGCGCGGCGCCGCGGTCGGCCATCGGCCTCGCGAGCGCGAGCTCGACGGGCAGCCGGCTCGCGGTGTAGCGGCTCCCGCGGCCGCGCCGATGCGCTTCGAGGCGGCGGGTCAGATCGGATGTCCAGCCGCAGTACAGCGAGCCGTCGCGGCAGCACAGCAGGTAGACCCACGCCTCGACCATCACCTGCGGGATTCGACGCGCGACCGCGCGTTCATCCATCCGGGGTCCGGGCACCTCCACGAGAACTATGATCCCGCAGCGTGCGGACCCTGCGCGCCCTCGCCCCGATCGGCCTCGCGATGCTCGCGCTGCCGACGCTCCACAGTCCGCCGCCGCCGCCGGCCGCCGCCGCCGGGGCCACCCCGCCGCCGCTGGCCACCGGGCTGACCGAATCCGATCCGCGGCTGCTCGTGCCCCACGGCAAGACCTCGCGCGTGGCCCGCAAGGCGGTCGCCTTGAAGCCCAGCTACGTTCGCGTACTGGTCCCATGGGAGCGCCTTCAGCCGAAGGCCGGGCGCAAGCCGAACTGGGATGCACCGCCCGGCGGCTGTCCCGCCAAGTCCCCGACCTGCCGCTCGGAGCGCGGACTGCGCGGACTGCTTCGCGCGATCAAGCAGCGCCAGGAGCAGGACGGCGGCTGGAAGATCCTCGCCGTGCCGTACTTCACCCCGCTGTGGGCGATGGCCGGCCCACCGACCGGCTGCCAGAAGGCGCGCCTGCGCCACGCCCGCGCCCAGATGCCGCGCATCGGCGCCTACCGCCATTTCCTGCGCTCGCTCAACGCGCTCGCCGACAAGGTCGGCGTGACGATCGACTACGTCACGCCCTGGAACGAGCCCAACCACCCCGGCTTCCTGCAGCCACAACGCGCCATCTGCCATGTGCGCTCCAAGGCGATCGCGCCACGTGCCTACGCACGGCTGGTGCGCGCGGCCAAGCGCGAGCTGCGTGACGGCCAGACGATCGTGCTTGGCAGCCTCGCCGGCCTGGAAAGCCCGCGCGTCCATGGCGCGGGGGCGGCGGAGTTCATCCGCCGGCTGCCGCGCGACGTCGCCTGCACGGAGGGACCGTTCGCCCAGCACGCGTACATCGGCACACGGGGGCGCGGTGGTCGTGCCCCACGCCGCGCCAACCCCGCAACCGCGCCGTCCTCGAGGTTCCTCAACGGCGTCCTCGCCGCGCTGGACGCCAAGCAGTGCCCGCAGATCAAGCAGCTGTGGATCGCCGAGACGGGGGCCTTCGATCACCGTTGCGAAGGGGTGTTCGCCGCCCTGCGCGCATGGGCGGACAACGATCGGGTCGACGCCGCCTTCCAGTACACCTTCCGCGAGGCGCGCGACTTCCCCGTCGGTCTCGTGAGCTCGTCGCTGCGTGTCACCCACCGCTCCTACCGGGCATGGCTCGCGTTCGCCGGGGGACCGCGGGAGGTACCCGGGAACCCCTGCTGAGCGCGCGTGGGCGTCAGGCCGGCTCGGAGGCCTCGCCGCGCCCGAATCGCCCGCTGGGGGCGAGCTCGACCGGCGAGCTGTGCATCGCCCGCAGACGCACCTCGCGCCAGGACAGGCCCTCCTTCACGAGCGCCGGAGCCCCCATCACGACCGCCGTCGCGATCTCGACCGCCTGCAGGATGATCCCGTAGGCGAGCGCATCGGCGTAGCCGACACCGTACGCGGCGAGCACGGCGACGCAGGCGGCTTGGAAGATCCCCACGTTCGACGGCGTGGCGGGCAGCACGGCGGTCACGTTGACGGCGAACAGCACGGCAGCCGCGGCGCCGATCCCGGCGCGATCGTCGAGGCCGAGGGCGACGAGCAGCACATAGCACGACAGCCACTGCACGGCCCAGGCCGACAGCTGGGCGAAGGCGGCGATCCCGCCCAGCCGCGGGCGGCGAAAGACCGCCAGCCCCGCGCGCAGCTGGACGAGCGCAGCGCGAGCGCGGGTGACGAACGCCGCCATCCGCGCCGAACGCGATGGCTTGCCCGAGCGCAGCAATACCGGCGCCAGCAGCAGCGACGCGACGATCGCCAGTGGCGCGATCGCCACGACGAAGAGCGCCTTGTGGTGCGTGAACACGTCGACCGTCGAGAACATCGTGATCCCGAGCACGATCAGCGCCAAGATGTTCAGCAGCGACTGCGAGACGATCGTGCCCAGCACGACGGGCAGATGCAGGCGCGCGCTGCCGATCCGCCGGGCGACGACGAACGCGCGTGACGGCTCGCCCAGCCGCGCGGGCAGCGTCGCCGACATGAGCACGCCGATGAACGTCCCCTGTAAGGCGTCGCGCAGGCGCACGTGGGCGACCGGCAGCGCGGCGCGCAGGATCGCGTGCCAGGCGAATGCCCGAAGGACCATCGAGAAGCACATGAGCGCGAGGGCGACAAGGATCCACGGCGGCGCGGCGTTCAGCAGCGCGTGGCCGACGCGGTCGGTGCCGATGCGGTGCACGGCGATCAGCGCGAGCGCGAGCGCGAACAGCCCGACGGCGCCGAGCGCCAGCCGGCGCGCCATCCGGGCGCCCGGCCGCGAGGCGTCCCTGGCCGACGAGGTTGTCGACCCACCAGAAGCTGCACAGCAGGAAGG
>JBBSQG010000461.1:0-2619 GCA_038258125.1 Solirubrobacterales bacterium | reverse complement strand
TACGTCGGCGCCGACGGCGCACCGGCGGAAGCGGCCGGCCGCTGGCTCACCTCAGCGGATGCGCTGGCCCGAATCGGCATCACCCGACACCCGACGGTGGCGCCGGAGGACCTGCGCGCCCTGATGGAGGGCCGCAGGCCCGATGGCGACGGCTGGCTGCGGCCCGCCGGGCCCGATGGCACCCGCGCCGGCGGACTGGACCTCACGTTCTCCGCCCCCAAGAGCGTCAGCGTCGTCTGGGCCGTCAGCGACACAGCGGGCCGCAAGGCGATCGAGGGCGCGCACCGAAGCGCGGTCGCGGCGGCCGTCGAGCATCTGCGCCGGCGCGTGGCGTTGACCGTCGAGCGTGTCGGCGGCGAGCGACTCCCCGCCCGCGCCCGCGAGCTGCACGCGGCCGAGTTCATGCACACGACGGCGCGCGGCGCCAGCGGTGCGCTGCCCGATCCGCAGCTGCACAGCCACGTCATCGTAACCAGCCTCGAGCGCCGGGACGGCACGGTCGCCGCGGTCCGCTCCCGGCCCGCGTTTCGTGCTGCCGCAGAGGTCGGCGCCTTCTACCGCGCGCAGCTCGCCACCGGCATGCGCGCGCTCGGCTACTCGACCGAGCAGGCCGGCAAGGAGCGCCGCTACTTCCGCGTCCGCGGCGTCGACGACACGCTCGAGCGCGCGTTCAGCAAGCGCACCGACGAGGTCCGCCACGCGTGGGAGGACTTCCGTGCACGTACCGGCCGCGATCCGCGGCGCGGCGAGCTGCGCACGCTCGCGGTCCGCACCCGCAACCCGAAGCTGCCCCAAACCCGCGAGGAGCTCGACTCGGCCTGGCGACACGAAGCGGCGAGCCATGGCCTCGACCGCCGCCGGCTCGGAGCGCTGCGGTCCACGTCGACCACACAGCCCGACCATGACGCCTGGGCCGACCAGGTCGAGGCCGCGGCGACCAGCACGCGCGCGGTGTTCGAGGAACGTGAGCTGCGCCGCGTCGCGCTCGAGCAGGCACCCGGCGCCGGGCTCGATGCGCAGGCCGCGCTCGACGGCCTCACAACGCTCCGCGACGACGGCCGCGTGCTCGAGCTCGCCGACGGGCGGCTGACGACCGCTCGCATGCGCGCCCTCGAGCGCAGCGTGGAGACCAGCATCACCCGCATCAGCCGCGACCACGGCCGTCACGTGCCGACCGATGCGCGTGACCATGCGATCACCCTCGTCGAGGAGCGCCTCGGCCAGCCGCTCGCACCCGAGCAGCGCCACGCGGTCGGGCTGCTCACCGGGCCCGATCGCGTCGTCGTGCTCAGCGGCCAGGCCGGCACCGGCAAGGGTGTCGTGCTCGACGCCGCCGCTCGCGCCGAGCTCGCCAGCGGCCGCGAGGTTGTCGGCGTCGCCGTCGCCGGTCGCACCGCCCAGCAACTCGGCGAGGACTCGCCGGCGCTCGCGCGCCGCGTCCACACCGTGGACGGCTACCTCAACGCGGTCGAGCACGAGCGGGCGCCGCTCGACGCGCAGACGACGGTGTATCTCGACGAGGCGGGCATGGGGGACACCCGCCGCCTCGCTCGCCTGACGGCCGCGATCGACGAGCGCGGCGGCTCGCTCGTGCTCGTCGGCGACGCCCGCCAGCTACCGTCGGTCGGTGCCGGCGGGATGTTCGCGCGTCTGCAGGAGCGTGTGCCAAGCGCTGAGCTGCGCGAGGTCCACCGCACCGCCGATCCAGCCGAGCGCGCGGCGTGGCAGGCCCTGCGCGACGGCGAGCCCGCCCAGGCAATGGCCCACTATCGCGAGCGCGGCGCGCTGCAGTTCGACGACACGCGCGTCGAGGCGGTGGACCACGCCGCCCAGCGCTATCTCGAGTTGACCGACGCGTATGGACCGGCCGCGGTGGCACTCATGACCGACTCGAGCAACGCCGAGGTCGACGCGCTCAACCGTCGCGTGCAGACGCTGCGAGAACAGCGCGGCGACCTCAACGGTGCGACGGTCGAGATCGGCGAGCAGGGTCACCAGGCCCACCAGAGCGACCGCGTGGTCTGGACGCAACCGATGCTCGTCGCAGGCGAGCCGCGCGTCGAGAACGGCATCCGCGGCGAGGTCCTCGCCGTTGACGAGCTCCACGACGCGCTGCGCGTGCGGCTGGACGGAAGCGGCCGCGAGATCGACGTCGCGCGCGAGGATGCCGGCGGGGTGCGGCTCGGCTACGCGAGCCACGTCTATCGCGCGCAGGGCGCGACGGTCGACCGGGCGATCGTCGTGACCGGCGGCTGGGAGACCTCGCGCGAGAACGCCTACGTCGAAGCCTCCCGGGCGCGGCAGGGCGTCGAGTGGCATGTCGCCCGTGACGAGCTCGAGGGCGATCACGACGCCGCGCGCGTCGAGCAGCTCTCCGAGCGCATGCGCACAAGCCGCGCGCAGGAGCCTTCGATCTCCCACGAGCTCGCCCCTGAATCGACGCCGATCGCCCCGGAGGACTTCAGCCGTCCGCAGTCGCGTGATCTGCAACCGGAACCGACGCCGTCCGGCGCAGCAGGGCTCGATCGATGAGCGACGGTCGTGCGCCCCGACGCGTCGCGCTGACGCTGGCCGTCGATGAGCGAGCGGCGCTGCGGGCGATCGCCGCGCGCAGGGGCG
>JBBSQG010000460.1:0-2645 GCA_038258125.1 Solirubrobacterales bacterium | reverse complement strand
CGCGTGCGCCCGTCGGGCGACAGCATGCCGCCCGGCTCATGGCGGTAGCCGCTCCTCGGCGGGCACGTGACGGACGCACCGCCCGCCAGCGCGAGATCGCACTGGCCGCTGCGCAGGCTCGTCATGGCCTGCGCGATGGCGACCAGCGATGTCGAACACGCCGTGTGGACGCTGATCGCCGGACCCGTCAGATCGAGCCGGTGGGCCAAGCGGGTGGCGACGTAGTCCTTCTCGTTGCCGAGCATCACCTGGAACTCGCCGGCCGCGGCGACGACGTCGGGCCGCGTGGCGAGGTGACGCTGCCAGTACGTCGCGTTGTACATGCCGGCGAACACGCCGACGGTGCGCTGCGCCTCGATCTCGCGGTCGGGCGGGTGGCCGGCGCGTTCCAGGCATTCCCAGGACAGCTCGAGCAGGATGCGCTGCTGCGGATCGAGGAGATCGGCTTCGCCCGGCGGGATGCCGAAGAACGCGGCGTCGAACTGTTCCACGCCGTCGAGCACGCCGCGCGCGGCGACGTAGTCCCGATCGGCGACAAGCGCAAGCGGCAGGCTCGGATCGAGCTCGGCCGGCGTGAAGTGGCGGACCGTATCGCGTCCGTCGCGCAGGTTCTGCCAGAACGCCTCGATGTCGCCGGCCCCGGGGAAGCGTCCGGCCATCGCGATGATCGCGATCGGTTCGTCGGCGCGCTCCGGGCCCGGCGCCTGCCGCGTTCGAGTCGAGGAGATCGGGGCGCTGCTGGCGGCGCCGTCGACCATCGCCGCCGCAAGTGAGGCAGGCGTCGGATGCTCGAACAGCGCGATCGCGGGCAGCATCGGCAGCCCGGCCGCGGCGAATCGGGCGACCGCCTGGGTGGCGAGCAGCGAGTGGCCGCCGAGCTCGAAGAAGTGATCGTGACGACCGGCACGGTGGAGTCCGAGCAGCGACGCGAAGACCTCGCAGACGAGGCGCTCCTTCGAGCCGACCGGCGCCGCGTATGACGGCCCGACCCCGGACCGGCGGCGCGGCGTACGGCGCAGGGCCTCGCGGTCGAGCTTGCCGCTCACCGTGAGCGGCATGGCGTCGACCCAGACGAGTTCGGAGGGCAGCATGAACACGGGCAGTACGCGCGCAAGCCGGTCCCGGATCACGCTCCAGCCCTGCGGCGCGCCCGACGGCACGGCGTAGGCGACCAGGCGGGTGCCGGCTTCGCCGTCGCGCTCGGCCATGACGGCGCAGGCGCGCACCGCGGTGTCGCACGCCAACGCCCTCTCGACTTCCGCGAGCTCGATGCGGAAGCCGCGGACCTTCACCTGCCGATCGATCCGGCCGAGGTACTCGATTGCGCCATCGTCCGGCCGGCGACGAACGAGGTCCCCGGTGCGATAGAGCCGCTCGCCCGGCTCGCCGAACGGGTCGGTGACGAAGCGCTCGCGCGTCAGCTCGCGCCGGCCCGCGTAGCCCCGGGCCAGGCCGCGACCACCGAGCCACAGCTCGCCGACCCAGCCGTCGGGCACCGGCTGCATCGTCGGCGAGAGGATCC
The DNA here is from genome assembly GCA_038258125.1 of Solirubrobacterales bacterium. Taxonomy (GTDB): domain Bacteria; phylum Actinomycetota; class Thermoleophilia; order Solirubrobacterales; family Solirubrobacteraceae; genus CADCVQ01. The sequence goes on along the minus strand of JBBSQG010000460.1, from coordinate 1,123 downwards.
GGGCCACGGTGTCCTGGATCGGCCGGCCGATCGGCACGGACAGCGCATCGGCGGGCAGATCACGCGGGATCGCATGCGTGGTGGCGAACGTCGTGCACTCCGTCGGACCGTAGCCGTTGATCAGTCGGGTGTCGGGCAGCGCCTGCATCGCGGCGCGAACGTGCGCGACGGAGAGCGCCTCGCCGCCGACGAGCAGCTGGTCGAGGCCGCGTAGGTGGGTCGGGTCGTCGTCCACCACCGCGTTGAAGAGCGACGCGGTGAGCCATGCGGAGGTCACGTGCAGCTCGCGGATCGTCCGGGCGAGCCCGGGCCCCGTCGGCAGATCCTCGTCGTGCAGCACGCAGGTGCCGCCGTGCAGCAGCGGACCCCAGATCTCGAGAGTCGACGCATCGAAGCCGAGCGGAGCAGCGTGCAGCATGCGCTCCGATGCCGACAGGCGCATGAACGACGGCTCTTCGACCAGCCGCAGGATCGAGGCGTGTCGGACCTCGATGCCCTTCGGTTCGCCTGTCGATCCCGAGGTGAAGAGGATGGAGGCGATCGGGTCGTCGCCCGACTCGGTCTCACCGAGCGTGCTCGACGTTTCCCACAGGGCAGGTTCGAACGCGACGGTCGTCATGCCGGGCGGCCACGGGCTGGACGCAGGCGCGCCATCGGCCGGCACCACGACCACGCGCGCCGCCGCAGCGTCCAGCATGGCGTTGACACGCGCAGGCGGCAGGGCGGCATCGAGCGGAAGCCAGGCGGCGCCCGCGCGCCACACGCCGAGCAGCGTCGCGATGGCGTCGGCGGAGCGCGCCAACGCGACCGCGACGACGTCGCCGTGCACGACACCCGCGCGCGCCAGCCGGGTTGCCACCCCGGCCGACGCGGCTGCGAGCTCGCGATATCGCCTGCTGCCTCCGCGCCAGGCGAGCGCCTCGGCGTCGGGCGTTCGCGCGGCCTGCTCCAGCAGCGCCTGGTTCACCGTTCGCCCGAGCGTCGCCCGGGAGGATGCCGGCCCTCGATCGGCGAGCAGCCGTGCGCGTTGCGCCGCCTCCAGCGGATCGAGGTCGACCAGGCGGGCGTCCGGTTCCGCCACGACACGGTCGGCGACACGCGTCACCGCGGCGAGCATCGCCGT